>NZ_OZ007017.1:1909124-2227311 GCF_963931465.1 Erysipelatoclostridium sp. An173
CATTTTCATTTAAAATAATAGGTACATGAAAATAACGATACTTTACAATAAAAATCGATACTATTTCTTTAGCTACAATAAATTTAATAAGAGTTGAAATAATTTATGTATTATAAACAAATCGCCATTTTCAAAAGTTTTCAAAATAAAAACTCTTTTTTTGATTATTAAACCAAATATTTTTATAAATTATTATTATTTTTACATTGTAAAGAAACAATAAAAATAGGATAATTTAATTAGGTGAATTTAGGGAGGAAATTTTCATGGAAACAAATATTGAGGCCGTTATTACAAGTTTTAATCAAGGTTCAATGATTTTAGAAGCAGTTCAATCATTGTGTAAACAGACTAACCCACCTAAAAGAATTATCATTGTCGATGACGGATCTACAGATAAACAATCACTTGATATCTTAGATAATATAAAAACCAATCCTGCTATCACGATTCCAATAGTTGTAATAAAACAACCTAATCAAGGAGTATCTGTTGCTAGAAATACCGGTATTAGCCAAACAAAAGCACCATTAGTTTTAGTGCTTGATGGCGATGATCAATTAGAACCATCATATATTGAACAAGTTAGTCAATTATTTCATAATGATCCATCAATGGTCGCAGCATCATCATGGATGAAAACATTTGGTACACTCGAAGCAACAGTCTGTCCATCTGGCGGTAATATAATCCCATTTCTTTCACGAAATTGCTGTCCTGCCACTCATATTCTTCGTCGAGATATTTGGCAACAATGTGGTGGCTATGATGAATCGATGCGTTCTGGATTTGAAGACTGGGAATTCTTTTTAAGCATGCTTGAATGTATACCAGAAGCAAATATTGGTATCGTTGAACAAGCATTAATTGATTATCGTACTGCTCCAGCTTCATTTAATATTAAAAGTATGTCAAAAAGACTTGAATTAATGCGTTTTATTATTGAAAAACATTTTGATTCTTATCAAAAACATCTTACCGATGCAATACTTGGTATTGAGTCAATATCGATGGCTAGACTTAATGGTTGGGAAAATGAAATAATTCATTCAATAAATACTAACCAATCTTTAAGCAAAGAAGCAACAAAATTTATTGAAAGTCCTTCATATGGTGATGGTGGTATGGCAGCAGCGATTAGAATAGTTTCAATTAAACAAGGGTAAAAAATAATGAAAATTTTAGAATATGGTAATCCAAGTAATGACAAAATAATTCTAATTCATGGTTTTGAAAGTCCGTATCAGGTATGGCAAGATTATATCGATTTTTATAAAAAAGATTATTGTTTAATTGTTCCAATATTAACTGGTCACAATGTTGATGATAAAGAAGATTTTATTTCATTTGAAAGATGTGTAAAAGAATTAGAAAGCTATTATATAACTAAATATGGCAATAAAGTATATGCAATTTATGGGATGAGTATGGGTGGTATTGTTGCTAGCTATATATGGCAAAACCAGAATATTGAGATAACAAAACTGATTTTGGAAAGTTCACCGCTTCTTCCTTTTGGAAAAGTATTAATAAATATTTTAACAAAACAGTATTTATCAATTACTCATAAAGTTAAAATTCGTGATGAAAAAACAATAAATCAGGCTATTAATACAATAATAACAATCGATAAACTTGATCTGTTTTTACAACTAATAGATCATATTTCTAATACAACAATTATAAATTATATAAAAGAAGTGGGAAAATTTAAATTACGCAATGATATTGATACTCCTAATACTAAAATATATTATTTATATGGCTCTACTATAAATGAAATATTATTTAAAAAAGTTGCTAAATATTTAAAAAAACACTATCTTAATACCAATACAATACTCTTAAAAAATAAAGGTCACTGTGAAGATGCTTTAATCAATCCTCAAAACCATATCATAACAATAAACAAAATACTTAAAGATTAATTATTTTATTTAACCGCTATTAAAAATGTGGATAATTAAATCCACATTTTTAATACAAAATTTTATCTTTTTAATCAGTAAAAAGCATCTGAGCATCTTTTGAAGTTATATTGATTATTTCATAAAAATATTCTTTTTGACTCATATTATTTTTTTCTAACTCTTTAACTATTTTTCCATCAGTTATATATATTAACTTTGATGAATATGAGGCAATTTGAGGATCATGTGTAACCATTACAATTGTTTTTGACTGCTCTTGATTCATTTTTCTTAATATCTGCAATAATTCATGAGAATTTTTGCTATCAAGATTCCCTGTTGGTTCATCGGCAATTATCAGCTTAGGATCAGTAACCAATGCTCTGCAGATTGCAGCTCTTTGTTTTTCCCCTCCTGAACATTCATCAGGAAACTTATCAAGTAATTTACTGATATTTAATAGCTTGGCCATATCTTCTACTTTCTTTTTCATATCTGGTGTTTTATTTTTTTGTAATGATAAAGGAGCAGCAATATTTTCATAAATTGTCAAAGACTGTAACAGGCTGTAATTTTGAAAAATGAACCCTAATTTTTGAAACCGGAAATTTCCTATCTCTTTTTCACTCATACTATTTATTTCATTGCCATCAATATATACCTGTCCTTTGGTTGGAATATCGATTGTAGAAATATTATTTATCAATGTTGATTTTCCAGAACCAGAAGGTCCCATAACACATATAAAATCTCCCTCATAAACTGTTAATGAAATATTTTTCATTGCTGTAAAAGGATTTTTAGTATCAAGATCATATATCTTGCTTATATTTTTTGCTTCTAATAATACTTTTTTCATACTGCCTGATTCTCCTTTTTAATCATAAATTTTAAATACAGATTATATGTTACAAATATCGATAGTATGATTGGTATGATATATATTGCAATTAAAATCATCAGCTTTAAAACAGTTAAATCATTATTCATTATATACCTTGTGCCAATTGATAAGACTAACGGCAATGGTAAAAATATGATTGTACAATAATATATTATTACTTCCTGACGAATAATCTTTTTTATTTCTTTTTTGGTATAACCGATCCTGTTTAAACAGACAAATTCATTTTTTCTAATCATCATATTATCAATAAATTTATAGACAATACCTACTACAATTAATATCGCCATTACTATATAGCTTATTAATCCTGTAATATATTCATTTGTAATTTTATCCTGACTTATCAGTACTGGTATCAGGCCACATACTAAAACAAGCATTAACATTGAAAATATAATTGTCCCCTGTAAAGAAACAACATAGTTTGATAATGATATATATAGATGTTCTTTTTCTAACCCGCCTTTATTTTTCCACATTTGGATAATTTTTGGTATTGTCCGTTTAAATAAACCATATATACTTATTACTCCAACAGCTGCTGGAAAAATATATGCCGTTAACTGATGTTTTTGGAAGAAAACAAGTGATATTGACCAGAGATAGATGACAATATAAATCAATGAACTTTTATTATGTTTCTTGATCTTCACTTTTTTATTTGCTTCTGCTCTACCTAACAATACCTGCAAAGTATTACGATGTGAAAATCCCGCAACTGCTACACAGATAGCCATTAAAATCGGTACTAATGACAATAACACATTGATATAAGTAGTAATTGGTATTTTATAAACTACATCTATTCCTAGATATGAAAACATAAACATATATATTAGTTTTAAAATTCCGGTTCCTAAAAGCAAGGCTACAGGCACAATACCAATAAACATGATTGCAACCTGCCACAAAACAAATTTAGCAACATCGATGATATTCCCACCAGAAATTAACAGCAGTGCAAATGAATCGGTTTGGCTGCTAAGATAGTAATTACTAGCATATAAAATCATAACCCAGCATAATGCAATTACAATAAATGGTAATCCTTTAGAAAGCGGAATACTCATTTCTCTAAAAGTACCCGCACCAATAACCGGATCATTTTCAATTAATAATGGATTATCAATAAAATCAGTAAATATAAAACTAATAATCAAAGCTACCAGTAAAACAATTGAATAACTAATACATTTATTAAATTCCCTTTTCAACATCTTTTTAGCAAAGCTAAATACATCCATAAAACCATCCCCTTCTAATAACAATAAAAGTATTAATTAATTCAAATTAATAAATATAATATTTATAATTATTATATCACACTTTATTTAAAATAGATTTTTATTTATAAAATTTCACAAATTAAAAGGACTAAAAATAATTCATAACAGCAACTATTTTTAATCCCTATTATCTTAAATATTTAAAAAATCACTAACTGGTCTTTCTACAAAACCATCTTTTGTTAATTCCATCATTGTAGTAAAACCACAACTTTGTATTAACTCAAGAGATTCTTGATAATAACAATCTAACATCTCTTTATTATGACAATCACTATTTAAACAAATCTTTCCACCATGATCATAAATGTATTTAAGTAATGTTTTATGAGGATATGGTGTTTTTCTTTGACCACGAGCAATAGCTCCTGTATTAACTTCAAATATTTTATTTTTTGCAAGTAATTGATCTATACAGTTATATGCTAATTTTAAATAATCTGGGTCATCAAATTTAATAAATTCTTCATTTTCGTTAAACTTAGTTAATAAATCAACATGACCAACAATATCAACTTCATCCATATTAGCTATCTTTTTAACTTCTTCAAAATAGCTTTTAGCATAGTTTAAAAAACTACCATAATATTCAACAATCTCCTTAGTAACATCGCTACTAAAATCAACCGCTAAATATTTATCCCCAGCCTTAACAAAATGAACACTGCCAATTATATAATCATAAGGATCATGTTTTTTAAAACGTTGTCCTAATACATCTTGTTCAACCCCTAGAAAAATATTAATCTGATCTTGATATTTCTCTTTAACTGCTAATACATCTTCAATATATTTTTTAGTATTGTTTTCATCCATAGAATAATCATCAACATTACGACAATTCCCATGTCCTGAAAAACCTAATACATTGAATCTTTTATTTATTGCTTCTAAAGCCATTGCTTCAATTGTATCTTTACCATCACAATAAATAGAATGAGTATGTAAATTCTGTTTTATCATCTTATCACTTCCTATCGTTTTATTTGTATATATTATAACTAAATTATATTATTTTTCTATTGTCTATTAAAGATTAAAAGGCTGTTTAATCATTGATTAAACAGCTGTATATATTATCATTTAATCTCTAATTTCTAGAATATTATGTGGTTCAATACCAACATATACTTTTTGACCTTCATCAAACAGTGTATAACTTCTAAAAAGCACTTCTGATTTAAATGATACGTCTTCATGGCGTAAAGTATATCTTAAAACATTTCCCCTTGAAATATAATTATCGACAATTGCTTCAAATACATACATGTTTTTATCTTCAATTGGTTCTGTTTGAATATGAATTGTTTCTGGTCTAATAGCATAGAAATTATTATTGAAATCTTTTGAAGGTAAAAGAGTCTTTAGCTTATCTTTATCTAAAATATTATAATGACCAATAAATTCAGCAGCAAATTTAGATACTGGATGAGTATATAATTGTACTGGATTACCACTTTGTTCAACAACTCCATTATTCATTAAATGAATTTTATCAGACATGATCATTGCTTCATCCTGGTCATGAGTAACGAAAATTGTTGTAATTTTTAATTCTTTTTGAACTCTTTTAATTTTTTCTTGTAGTTCACGTCTTAATTTTGCATCAATAGCACTTAGTGGTTCATCTAATAATAATACTTTTGGTTCCATTACAATAGCTCTAGCAATTGCAACACGTTGTTGTTGTCCCCCTGATAATTGACTAGGATAGCTTTTTTCTTTTCCTACTAAATCAACCATTTCAATAGCATTTTTCACTTTTTCCTGGATTAATTTTTTATCCATTTTTGCTATTTTTAAACCAAAAGCAATATTATCTTCAACATTCATATTTTGAAATAAAGAATATTGTTGGAAAACCATTCCAATCCCTCGCTTTTGTACTGGAACATCAGTAATATCTTCGCCATCTAAAATAATTCTACCAGAACTAATTTGTTCTAACCCAGCTAATGAACGAAGTAATGTTGATTTACCACATCCACTTGGACCTAATAAAGTAACAAGTTCGCCTTTTTCGACATCTAAATTAATACTTTTTAGTACTTGATTTTTACCATCATAGCTTTTACAAATTTCTTTAAATTCAATATAAGCCATTATGCTTTCCTCCTTTTTGTGACAGCTTTATTTTGAATAATCAGTGTTAAAGTTGAAATAATCAAAGTTGTAACAAATAAAATAACAATGATTGCGCTTGATAATTGTCCTGATTTAGACATCGTTTGATACAAATAAATACCCGCAGTTCTAAATGCGCTTCCAGCAATCATATTAACAACAACGAAATCAGCAAACAACATTGTAAAAGCTAACATCATTGTAGAAATAATCCCTCTTTTCATTTGAGGAATAACTATTGCAAAGAAGGCATGGATTTTAGAACATCCTAATACTTGGGCTGCTTCAATAACACATCTAACATTCAAAGCACCAATTGTATTTTTTAGACCTCTATATGTATATGGTAAAATAATAATACAATAAGCTCCAACTAATAGAAAAATACGATTTGATAAAAATCCAGGTCTACCAGAATATAACGAAATAACCCCAACAGCTAAAATAACCCCTTGAATTGCATAAGGAATATTACATAAAATTTCTACATATTTTTCTAATTTAGGCATATATAAAGTAATTACATATAAAACTAAAAGTATTGCAATAGTACAAATTAAAACTGGTACAAAAGAGATAACGATCGAACGTAATAATGAATTAATAAATGCTCCATCTGAAAAAATCTCTGAATAAAAGCTTAGTGTAAAACCGGTTGGCAAAATATCCATCCATTCTGTAAAAACAGAATATAAGAAAGTTAATGCTAATGGGATAATTAAAAAAGAAGCAATAATTAATAAAATCAAACCATCCCATAAACGTGTTTTTACTTTCATTTTGCACCTCCTGATCTTTTCTGTAACTTATTAGTAATAAGAACAGAAATAACCATTAAAGCCATCATCACAAGTGATAAAGCACACCCAAATTCCTGGTTTTGGACAACTTCACCAACAAATTGTTGTGATATACGAATTGGTAAAAGAGAAATATTATTACTCAATAAGGCATACGCTGTACCATATGCTGCCAATGAATTGGCAAATAATACCGAAAATGTTCCTAAAATACTTGGGAATAAAGAAGGAATTGCTACTTTAAACCAATAATGGAAACTATTCCCTCCTAACAAACCTACTGCTTCTTTCCATTCTTTTTTCAAACCACTAAAAGCTGGAAGCATTAATAGTGTTCCTAAAGGAATCTGGAAATAAATATATGTAAGTAATAAACCATTAATTGTATATAAATCATAGTTTGCTAAAAAATCAATACCATAATTTTTTCCAATTAAAGTTAAAATCCCCACATTACCTAATAAAATCATAAACGCAAATGCCAATGGAACCCCAGCAAAATTACTAGTAATATTTAAGATACTTGTAAAAATATTACGAATTTTTGTACTTGCACTATTAGCTGCTTTTGCCCCTAAAAAAGCAATTATAATTCCACAGACTGCTGAAAAAATTGAAATCCACAAACTGTTATAGATAGACTGTTGATACAAGCGAGTAGAAAAAATTCTAGTGAAATGCTCTAATGTAAAACCGCCACCTCCAGTTTTAGAAAAACTTTCGATTACAATATTAATCAAAGGTAATATTTCAAATAGCAAAACCATGATAAAAAATGGTAATAATGCTAATAAATATACTTTATTTTTGATTTTTTTCATTTTTAAATTCCACCTCCAGTGACTTCATTTTTTCACCTGGCTTAATTCCTAACAAACAACATAATAATGGCGCAAATTCCATAGTTGTTAATTCTTTAGAATGTACCCCTGGAACAACTTTATCAGCGATAATATAAAGAGCAGTTTTTCGTTGCATATCACTGTTTCCTCCATGATATCCATTTTCACTCATACCATGATCAGCTCCAACAACCACGTTATAACCTTGATCTAACCACATAGGAATATATGTTGATAATAGTTTATCGTTTTGAATAACAGCGCCTGAATATTCTTTAGAACCAGCGCCAAATTTATGTCCAGCATCATCAATCCCCATTGGATGAACAAAGACAAAATCATAATCTTCTTTTACCATTAAGCTTGAAGAAAGTGAATATAAGTGATCATCTGGGAAAGTATCACCATAATAAAAGAACCCTCGATCAATACAAGATAATTCATCTTCATGATAGACATCTTTTTCTTTATCAAAGGGTGCTGATAAATATAATTCACTGATCCAATAATATGCTAAAGCAAGGCTTTTTTTATTGGCCTTTTTTAATAGTTTAAACAAATGTTCTTGATTAGAAAGACGACATATCCCATTATTCGTAATTCCATGTTCAAAAACTGGTACACCAGTAAATATAGTTTCATACATTGGGCGCGAAGAACTAGGTAATTCACCTAGTACTTCATATTTTGCAGCCCTATTTTTTTCACATAAATGTTCTAAATACCCTAAATGTTCTTTTGCATATTCACTTTGTAAACCATCTAATAAAACAAATACTGTCTTATTGCGCATAAGCAACCACTTCTTCCTGCCAAGATGTTGCTAAATCAGAAACTGACTGATCCCATGCTTCCTGGTCTTCGATAAAACGAGCGTTTGTATATTGATCATCTGGTAAAAGATTAGATTTTACATCATCTGGTAATACTACATCATCACGAATTGGACGAGCAAATCCTTTAGCTAAATTGATTTGTCCTTCATCTGATAAGATATATTCTCTTGCTAATGCTGCTGCATATGGTCTTTTTGTATAAGCATTAATAATTGTACAATATCCACTTTGAATAGCTCCGTCAGTTGGTACAGAAACTTCAAAATTAGCATTTGGATTATTTTGCATAATTTGTGAACGATATCCTAAAGAGTTGTAATCCCAAAGAACAGCAACTTCTATTTCACCTTTTTCTAATCGAGCAACGCTTGTATCTCCCATGTCTAAACGCCCCTCTTCTGCTAATGTTTTAAAGAAATCTAATCCTGGCTGAATATCACTTTCACTACCACCAAAAGCGATTGCAGCACTTAACAATCCACTTTGTGCTTGTGTTGCAACAGAAACATCACCGATAGTTAATGTATAGTCCCCTTCTAAAACATCTTGCCAGCTTGTTGGTGCTTTTTCTACAAGATCAGTATTAGTTATAAATGTAATTGTTCCATAGTAACCAATAATCCAGTCACCATCATCATCCTTTGCCCAATCAGGAATAGAATCCCAATAAGATGTTTTATATGGTAATGTTACCCCTTGTTCTTCAGCTACTGGTCCAAATGATTGACCAACATCACCAATATCTTTTGTTGCATCATTAGCCTCATTTGCAAAAAGAGCTAATTCTTCAGCACTTGACATATCAGTATCTGAATGTTTAATTCCATACTGTTCTTCAATTTCAGTCCAAGTTTCAACCCAGTTAGCCCAAGTATCAGGCATACCTACTGAATTGATTTCTCCATCTTCTTTTGCTTTTTCAGTAATTTCTTCAATTGTCATTGAATTTAAATCTACATCTGTTTGTGTACTTTCTTCAGCACATCCAGTTAAAAAACTAGCAGCCAATAATGCACACATCCCTACCTTTAAAATTTTGTTTTTCATTTTGTTATATTTCCTCCTAGCACTAGAAGTATATCATTTGGAAATTTTGTAAAAATACCGATTTTCTGTAAGAAAATTGTAAATATTAAAATTAAATTTTCGACATTATGTTAATACTTTATAAAGATTTTTAAGTTTTTAATTAAGCTATCTTAAATTTATAAAAATGATCAATCCTTATACCATAAAAAAATCTATGAAGCTAATAACCTCATAGATTTACACCTTTATCTGTTTTAAAACTCTTCTATACATAATAATTACAATTGGAAGAACTATTAGTTCAATGATAAGTTGTACCCAGATCATTCCATACAACCCTACAAAATTATTCATAATAAATAAAATTGGAATATTTAATAACCCCTTGCCTACATACTGTTAATATCGCTGATTCTACTCCTTTACCCATAGCTTGTAATGTATAAATGATTAAAGCATTGATAGCAGTAAAAGGCACCGCTAAACAAGCAATTCTTAAAAACTCAGCGCCTAATTGACTTGTTTGAGGATCCTCTATAAAAGCTGGTAAAATGAAAGAAGCAAGACTAGTAAAACAAATCAAAAAGAAAAAGGCAATTGATAATGATACTTTCCATGAAAAAGACGAAATTTCTTTCATCCGTTGATAATTTTTAGATGCATAATTATATCCTACTAATGGCATGATCCCTTGACATAACCCAAAACTAATATTTAATGGAAACATATCAATTCTTTTTACAATCCCATATGCTGCAACAGGTATGTCACCATAACCAGAAGCTAAACTAATAATTACCATATTTGATACATTTGCTAATAACGTAGTTAACGCTGAAGCAATTCCAACCGATAAGACCGGTTTTAAATAACTAGTATTAAAATAAGAAATATTTAAAGACATCGTTGTTTGTTTTTTTACACGATAAAATATATAAATAAAAAATAAAGTTGATACTAAATTAGAAGTTGATGTCGCTATTGCTGCACCTGAAAAACCTAGTCCTAAGCCAAAGATAAATAATGGATCTAAAATAATGTTTAAGATTCCTCCCAGCATCATCCCAATACTAGCAAATTTAGCTTTACCCTCACCCCTTAATAAATGAGCCATTGTCATGGCCAATGTTGTTGGAATACCACCTAAAATTACAGTCCAAAACAAATATGATTGAGCATATTGAATATTATTAGAACTTGCTCCTAATACTATAAGCAATGGACCTTGAAATAGTAATGAAAATAATGAAAAAATAAATGTAATAATTATACCACTATAAATACTTAAAGAAGAAACGTATTTTACTTCATTGTCTCGTTTTGCTCCTAATAACCTTGAAATAAGACTGCTGCCACCAATTCCAAATAAATTTCCTAATGCTGTTAATAAATTAAACCATGGTGAAACTACAGTTACTGCAGCAACCATATATGGATTGTTTAATTGACCAACAAAAAAAGTATCAGCGAGATTATATATAATCGTTACGATCTGGCTAATTATTGTCGGTACAGCCAATGTCGCAACTGCTTTTTTTACAGGAACCGTTTCAAACAGTTCTCGTTTTGATAACTCACTATTCATTTCTTTTTCCCCCTCTACATCAAAAACAATAATATATCTCACAAATATTTAAGGTTATAAAAACAATTTTTTCATTACATTATCAACACCTTCTTTTTAACATTAAATTATAAAGACCGGTTGCAACAACCGGTCAATAGTATTATTTAAATAACATTTTTTTACATTTTCCCCATTATTCATAAATTACTTTTTATTAATCTAATCAATTGAAATATATATTGATGTAATGATTTTAGCAGTTTTAAATGCAATTAAAGAATCTTTAAAATATCAATTTATTGTCAAGAAAGGATTTTTTCCTTTCTTTTCTTAAAAAATCGTTGATTTAATCAGAGGATTTTAAGGTGTATTGAAATATGTTAAAAAAAAGTATATAATTTTGTGTATACAATATCGAATTTGTATACATTATTGCATAATAATATACATATCATGCATCTAATAGATGATTTTTTTCATGATATTTATATGAATGGAAAAAGTATATTTTTTCGTTCATATAAAATATGTATTATAACAATATTGTGTGCAATACTAGAAAGGAGAGTATTATGGAATATTTAACGTTAATAGGTATTGTTATAATTGTTGCCGGTTTTGCTCTAAAATTAGACGTACTTGCAACAGTAATTATTTCAGGGATTGTAACAGGCCTAATATCTGGAATGAGCTTTGTTGAAATTTTGGAAATTTTAGGTTCATCTTTTGTTTCTAATCGATTGATGTCAATTTTCTTAATTATTTTCCCTGTTATCGCAATTATTGAAAGATATGGTTTAAAAGAAAGAGCTGCTTATTTAATTGGTAAAATTAAAAATGCATCTGCCGGAAAAGTTCTTGCTATTTATTCCGTTGTTCGTACAATTGCATCTGCTTTAAATATCAGAATTGGTGGTGTAGTTCAATTCGTACGTCCATTAGTTTTACCAATGGCTCAAGCTGCTGGTGAACAAGTTAAAGGTGAAAAATTTGATAATGATGAAGAAGAAAAAATCAAAGGTTTATCAGCTGCAGTAGAAAACTATGGAAACTTCTTTGCTCAAAACTGTTTCCCTGCAGCAAGTGGTGTTGTTTTAATGCAAGGTACAATGGCTACTGCTGGATTTACAGAAGTAACATTAGGAACTATTGCTGCTTCATCAATCTATATTGCAATTATTTCAGTTGTTTTAACATTTATTCAAGTATTTTTATTTGATAGAAAAATTAAAAAAGGAGGTAAAAAATAATGTTAGATTTTTTAAGTGTATATCTTCCTGAATTTTTCTATGTACTTTGTGCATTTGTAAGTTTTGATACTGCATATCGTGCCACAAAAAATGAAGAAGCACGTGTTGGTACAACTTTATTTTGGGCTTTATTAGGTATTACATTCATGTTTGGTAAAATAATCCCAAACGTTGTCACTGGTGCAATTTTAGTTGTTATGGGTTGTCTAACAGCTACTAAACAAGTTCGTATGGGAGCTTTCGTTGAAGCTACTCCTGAATTCCGTCAAGCATCAAGTGAAAAAATCGGAAATAAAATCTTTATTCCTGCTGTTTCTATTGGGATAATGGCATTAATCTTATCATTGATCCAATATAACGCTGATACAGCAGAAACATTTTTCTTAAAATTAAGTGATTTCTTTACAATTAAATTATTCTCTTTTGGAAGTTCTAGTGGTGCTGTAACTGCTTTAGATGGTGCAGTAATGACTGGACTTGCTTGTGTTGTAGCATTAATTTTAGCAATTGCTATTTGTAAACCAAAATTATCAGAAACTCGTAGTGATACATCTAAATTATTAATGCAAGTTGGAGCTTCATGTTTATTACCTCAATTATTAGGGGCATTAGGAAGTGTATTTAATGCTGCTGGTGTTGGAGATGTTATTTCTAAAATTATTTCTAATGTCGTTCCTTCTGGAAATGTCTTCATTGGTGTTGTTGTTTATGTTTTAGGAATGGTAATCTTTACAATGATTATGGGTAATGCATTTGCTGCCTTTACAGTTATTACTATTGGTATTGGTATTCCTTTTGTTATTAATCAAGGTGGCGATCCTTCTGTAGTTGCAGCATTAGGGATGACAGCTGGTTATTGTGGTACTTTAATGACACCTATGGCCGCCAACTTTAATATCGTCCCATGTGCCGTTTTAGAGACGAGGGATCAAAAATGGGCTGTTATTAAATCACAATTACCAATAGCTTTACTTATGATCGTTATTCATATTATTTTAATGTTAGTTTTAGCGTTTTAGGAGTGATTTTAAATGAAAATATTAGTTACTGGTTTTGATCCATTTGGTGGGGAAAAAATTAACCCTGCTATTGAATCAGTTAAAAAATTACCAGATGAAATTGCTGGTGCCAAAGTTATTAAATTAGAAATTCCTACTGTTTGTCATAAATCTTTAGAAGTAATTGATGAAGCAATCGCTAAATATGACCCTGATGTAATTTTATCAATTGGTCAAGCTGGTGGTCGTCCTGATATTACTGTAGAAAGAATTGGAATTAATATTGATGACTGTCGTATTCCTGATAATGCTGGTCAACAAATTATTGATGAACCAGTTTATCCAGATGGTCCTGCTGCTTATTTTAGCAACTTACCAATTAAAGCAATGGTAGCACGTATTCAATCAAAAAATATCCCTGCTTCTGTTTCAAATACAGCAGGTACATTCGTATGTAACCATGTACTTTATGGAGTAAGACATTTAGTAGAAACTAAATATACTGGTAAAAGAAGTGGATTTATTCATATCCCATTTTTACCACAACAAGTTATCGACAAAAAAGGACAACCTAGTATGAGTTTAGATACTATCGTTGCTGCTTTAACTGCTGCTATTGAAGCAATTGTTGATACTAATGAAGATTTAAAAGTGACAGGTGGGGCAACACATTAATGGTTAAAATATTTGTTTACGGAACGCTTAGAAAAGGTGTTTATAATTATGAACGTTATTTAAAAGGTAAAGATACATATCGTTATAATGGATATATTAAAGGTAGTTTAAAAACAATTAAAGAAAAAATCTATCCAGCATTTTTACCTGAAGGATCTAATTTAGTTATTGGAGAAATTCATGAAGTTGATGAAACAATAGCAAAAACTTTAGATGAATTAGAATGTTATTTTGGAAAAAATAACCCTGATAATGAATATAATAAAGAACTGCTTGATGTTTATAATCAAGATGGTGAAAAAATCGATCAGGCTTATGTTTATGTTTTCAATATGACTAATCCAATTAACAAAACAATAATCGGTGATGAAATTGAATGTCATGATTATGTTGAACATTTAAAAAATATTAAAGCTATCTAATAAGTATCTTAAATGATGCTTTCCATACTAAAAAAGAAGTAAAGCTTGTTTACAAGCAATTACTTCTTTTTTTTCATATCCAATTATTAATTTTCACTTTCTTGATGTCTAATTTAAATTTTAGAAAAACTAGATATCCCTATAAGTACATCAAATAATATTTTTACCAATTAAAAAGGACCGAAAACATTCTTTCGATCCTTTTACTATTTAGTTATTATTTAATAACTTTTCTTCTTTTTACAAAAGTACCCATTAAAACAGCTAATGACATCAATAATAAAGATGGTAAAATTACCGCTGTATCGCCAGTTTTAGCTGATGATGAAGAATTAGTTGTATCTTTATCACCAGTTGCTTGTCCAGGTTGTTCTGGCTGTTGTGAGCCATCATCAGGATTCATTGATTTTAAGACTTTATCTAATGCAGCTTGTAAATCAATTGCATATTTGTCAACTTTTTCTTGATCATTGATTGTTAATGTGTAATCAATACTAGCAATCAAGTCATTTAATTCTTTTACTGCTGCTTGATCAAATCCAGATAAATCAGCTGGTATTCTATCTAATACTTCTTGAACTTTACTATAATCGGCACCTTTAAATTTAAGAGCTTCTTGAGCTTCTTCAAATATTGTTTTAGCATTTGTGAAATCTTTTAATGATACATCATCACCTAAATTAGCTAAATTATCGTAAGCATCTTTATAAACTTTATAACTATCTTCAGTGTATAAAGCTTCATCTTTTAATTCAATATTGCTTAAATATTGTTCATATTCTTTTTGACCACTTAACTCTAAGCCATTAACAGCATCAATTAATGTTTCTAACATTGTTTCAACATCATCTTGACTACCATCAACTAATAAAAGTTTAGCAGTAGCTAATGTTTCACTTACTTTTTGATAGCTTGCTTTTGTATATAATGTAGCATCAATTTTTTCTACTTCACTAATTCTAGCTTTTAATACTTCAACATTTACTAATGCCGTTTTAGCATCCGTAATTAATTGAATATATTTTGCATACTTACTTTCATCTGTTAAGTTTTTAGCTTCATTAACAATATTCATTAAATCATTATAAGATTTTTCAGTATATTTGTTTTTATCAACTGCTTCAGCATCCTTAATAACTTCATCTAATGTTGCTTTAGAAGTTTTCAAGTTCGATTTTGCTTCACGAATAGCTTGAATTTGTTCTACTATTTCTTCAGTTGTAGCAGTTTCAATGATTTCTTTTGCTTTTTCAACAGCTTTTTGATAAGCTGCAAATGATTCTTGTTCATATAAATCACCATCATATGTTGCAAATTCATCAATCAATACTTGTAATGTTGCTTTTGCTGAAGCTTGCAGTTTAGCTTTTGCGTCATTATAGGTATTTATTAAACTTTCAAAAGTTTCTGGTGAAACTCTTTCTTCTTGACTTGAAGCAGCTTTATCTTTATCAATAGCTTCTTTTAAATCAGCTTTTGCTTGATTATAAGCTTCAAGACTTTCTGGTGAATAAACATCATCAATAAGTACTAATTCTTCTTCTACAAGTAATTGTGCTTGTTCTCTAAAGGCTGTACTATAAACTAATTCTGATTGAGCTTTTTCAATTGCAGCTACTAATTGTTCACCATCTTCTTTACTTAAAAGATCAGGATTTTCTAATGCAGCTTGTGCAGATAAAATTGCTGAATTATAAGCATTATAAGAAACTGTTGTATAATATCCTTTATCATTAGAAATAGCATTATTTACTAAATCACTTAATTTAGAATCAGTATATTTTTCTTCACCATTATTAATTGCAGTTTTTAATACCCCTAATGCTGTTTCAACTGTAAATTTTGAAGCATATTCATTTTCATATATTTCTTTTGCAGCATTATATGCATTTTGATAATTTTGTAATGAATCTAATGTCCAATTAGATGTATCAATATTTTCATCTAATAAAGCTTTTAAATCAGCTTTAGCATCAGTAGCATCTTCGGCAGTTTTATACATAGCAATTTCTAAAATTTCAGGTATTGAATCTTGCCATGATACTTGGATATCTTTAAACATTACTCCTTCAGGTATTACAAATTCACTAATTGTCTGATTCAAAGAACCTAAATTAATTTCTTTTACAGTTCCTTCACTATATACATGAGCAATAACTTGGGCATTACTAATTGTTCCACTTTGAACAATACGAACAGTTCTTAAATCAACTGGTTGAGAAACATAATAAGTAAATGAGCTATTTGCTGCAGTTGATTTGTATGAAGTAGAATAATCTTTATCAATCATATTTGAAGGAATCTCACCTGGTTCTTCAATTGCTTCACTAATAATATCTCTATTTGATTCAGGAGAAATATAAGCACCACCATTGATTTGGATTTCATTAAATCCAACCCAACGATGTGAATAAGTAGATGTTGGTGTAACTCTTATATAACGTCCATCAACATTCAAATCAGTTGCCTGGGCATACATATAACCTGGATTTTGGCTATCATGATATAATGTTATATCTTGCATATCTTTAGCTACAGTATCATCCCAGACATTTTCGACTGGTTTACCAACATGTAAAACTTTTGTCCATGTCTTATTATCAACAGATACTTCAAAATCAGCATCACGAATATAATTTAATTGACTTTCAGTAATATAATATCTAATTGATTCAAAATGAATTGTTTGTCCTAAATCAAAAGTAATATGTTTTCCTTGTTCTTGAGGGCCATTGATCATTCCAATTGTACTTAAATCACCATCAAAAACATTATTTACAGTTCCGGCAGTACGCATATCGTTTGAAGTTTGCTGATTAGCAAAATCACTTGTAACAGTTTTTTCACCAATATAATCAAATACTACTTCGAATTTACTTAAATCTAATACTGCTTTTTGATCATTTGGATTAACAATTCTAACATAACGTCCATCACTAGCAGTATCAAAATTACTCCATTCAATGCCATTTTTAGATACTTCTAAACGACAACTTTCTGGAAGCGTTAAAGCTTCAATACTAGTAATATGTTTGATATTCTTTAAATCAATTCCAATATATTGATCTTTTGCAAGTGTTACATTTCCTGGTGTTAACCAAGCGGTATTACCTTCTAAATTAGATAAAATTGATGTATTATCAAGATTTGTATATAAATAATCTTTGCTACCTGATTGACTAACTTCTTCAACTGTAAATTCACTGAATTTACCCCAAGAACCTTGATTAGCAAGATTTCTAATTCGAATATAACGAGCTTTTAAACCGTCTAATTTAATATCGATAGTATCTTTGCCACTGGCATTACCCTTATAGTTATCATAGCCATCAATAGCGGTCCATGTATTATTATCTAATGAAGTTTCAATTGCATAATTAACAAGTTTATCACCATTGTCATTACCAACAACTATATGAACACTCTTTAATGTAGCAACCTTTCCAAAATCATATCCCAAATAATCACCAGCTAAAAAGTCATCGCCAGTTGAATTTCCATCACCATCAGGATCATACCAGACATAAGTATTATCATTACCATCATATAATCTACTTTCTGGTCCCTGATATACTTTCCAGCGTTGTGTTTTAATTACATTGTATTCTAAAGGTGTAGTTCCACTATCATCTTGAACATCTACTCTAAATTCACCTACACGCCACCAGATACCAGCAAACGCATCATTATGAATTCTTAAAGCAGTAGTTTCAATATTTTGATCTGATAAGTCAAATACTTGTTCTTGCTGGTTAGTAACATCACCAATAGTAATCCAGTTACCTTCATCATCTAAGTATTGTAATGAACCATCACTAATTACATCACCACTAGCACTACCACCTTGAGCAAAATGAACAGAACTAATTTTTTGTTTTGAGTTAAATGTATAAGCTAGATATGATCCAGCTGGTAATTTATCTTTATCACTACCAGAAGCAACTGATAACCAAACCTCATTATCTGAACTATTACCGTTTTGTCCATCAGATAAAACATCAAAAGCAGTACCGTTCATTCGATCACGATTTGTAGAATATTCACCAGTTACTTCTTCAGCATCACTTTTTTGATTAATTTGGATTTCATGAACATTCAAGTATGCATCTAACTCATTATCAGCAGTTGCAATTAATCTAATTCCCATTGCTTCAAAATTTTCAGGTAAGTTTTCTTTTTTGACATTCACTTCTAAATACTGATTTCTAACACCGGTAAACTGATTATCCATATCAACTAGCTCAAGATCTTGCCATTGTTTACCATCAGTTGTGTATTGCAATTTTGAAGCTTCAAAATGGTTTTTACCATTTCCTAATAAAAATCTAATATTTTCAATTTTAATATTTTTATTGTATTTTACCCCTACATAATCACCTTTATAGATCCATACCGGATTGCGATAGCTAACCATTGTTCCATCATCGCCGTCAAATACATTTTCGCTGCTACCTACTGGACTGTCACTACGATTAGTAATAAATGTAGTTACTACTTTATCAGGATCCATTGCAGTTTGAGCATATTGTGATACATAAGTAGCTAATGTGTTGATAAATGGCACAATATGTTGAACCCCTACTTCTGCATATTCAATGTGATCTACATAATTAAATCCATGTGTTTTAGAACGATCAAATGCCGTTTTACCAGCACTTTCATATTGTAAAATACCATTAGTATCATTATTTAAAACAGCTTTAACTCCATTTAAATAAGCGATAGCTGCTTCAGTTGTATCATCCCAGCAATCTAACCAGTAAACAATTTGACTCGCAATATCACTGTTACCAGCTTGTAAACGATAAGTTTTAGCTGCTGATTGTAGAATTTCAAATTCATCGATCATACTATCAATATCAGCTTCGCTTAAAGTACCATTTTCTAATTTACTTTTAAAACTATTTAGCTTTTCCTTTAATACTACAGATTCCTCTAATGCTGTAACACGACTATCCATCGCCTGATTGATCATATGTTTTGATAGCTCTTTTAAAGCATTAGAAGCATCAGTTTCAATTGCGGAATTATGATCAACATATTTAAATGAATCTTCCCAGGTAGCATTAGCTTCCTCTTTTGAATCCCAAATATTCCATGAATAGCAGGCATTACCAAAAATCGCTACTTTACTAGGCTCAGATTGTTGCATTGGATTTAAGACAATACCTTGGATATTTTGGGGATCAACACCTGGTTGTAAAAATGTTTCATAACCACCCATGATTAAATGTTTTTTAGAGTTATCAGTACATGGCCAGTTAATCCACATATATGGACCACGTCCAACATTATTAGTAAATGTTGATGTGAAATTATTAGAAACTTCACCCCATACTCTTCCACCAGTCATAACAATTTGAACATTATCGGGAAAATCACGATAATAATCTTGACCTGTACCACCATACTCTACTGGACAAAATGGTAATGTTAATTTTAAATCTGGATATTCAACCTGCATTTCTTTTAACCAGGCTGTCATATCTTCCAATAATCTTTTATAGTTATTACCACCTAAATCTCCAGTATTATTATAGTTAGCAGCATCATCAGCTAGGATAGCTATTTGTCTAACTCCAGCTTTGATTACTTGCTCGAATTTAGCTTGTAATATTGCTAAATCATTACTATATTGGCTTTGTGTAAAACTAATTGGGCTATTCATAAATGGATGTAATGCAAAAACAAACCGACATTTTGACTTGTTACCAGCTTCAGCCAACGGTTTTATTTTATTTTCAATTTCTTCATCGCTATAAAGTTCGCGCCATTTTGAATTATGCTTTGGATCATCTTTTGGAGCATAGAAATAAGAATTTAATTTATAATAACCACCCCAAGTCATTAAATTAACACGATCTTGTGTTGACCATGGATTACCATAATATCCTTCGATAAAACCACGGCTAGCAACATTGGCATAATCTTCAATAGTGAAATTTTTGATAGTTCGACTATCTAGTTGTCCCACTACCATATATAATGTAGTCAAACCATAAAAAGCAGCATCACTATCTTTTCCTAAAACAACAATTGTCCCATCATTAACTTGTAAATAATACGCATCAAGATTATCAAATAAACCATTAGAATATTGACAATTTTCTTGAACATATTTATCTACATAACCATTGGAACCATGAATACCAACTAAGATATTAGTTGTCTTAGCTTTAATTTCATTAGAAGTTGTAATTGATAAGTTTTTTAAATCAGTTACTTCTTGTAAACGATTTTTAGTATCTTGATCAATACCATCTTCATATACAACATTAACATTATCTCTTAAGATAAAATCACCAGTGCCATATGTTATACTTTGCGGATTAGGATATATTTCATAACCATCATCAGTTGCTTTAACAACATTAGCATTAGCAAATGTACATAAAATCATCGCTAGACAAACTACAATAACTGATATTTTTTTAATTCGTCCCTTCATTCGTTTCCTCCTTTTCTTAAAATTTTACATCATATAATATTAGCCCTAAAAAAACATTAACCTTTAATTCATCAAAAGTCAATGTTTTTACTAAAATATCAGTTGTTTTTTACTTCTTTATTTAGTTTAAAACAATAATTTAGTTACTAAAGTTTTACTCACAAAAAAAGTATTTTAGAATCACCTAAAATACTTTTATAAATCATTAAAATAAATTTTCTTCAATTAGCTTACTAAAAACTAATGATTAGCAGCTATAAACTCACTAAGCATAAAATCAATTGTTTTCAAAGCAATCTGTTTTTGATTATCTTGACACATAGATAACTGAACTGCCATCTTTTGTAATTCGATTTTATAATTATCATTTAAATCAGCATAAATTATATTATCTAACGAAATATTCAACTCTTTAACGATTGCTAGTACAACTTCAAAAGAAGCATTGATCTTACCACTTTCAATATTAGCAATATGCCGTCTAGAAATTCCTGTTTTATCTGCTAAATCCTGTTGGGTTAGATTACGTTCTTTTCTTTCCTTTCTAATTGTTTTTCCTAATACTTCGGTTATTTTCTTTGCCATATAAATCACCTCAACCATTTTTATTTACCAATTAATCACAAATAAACGAATTATTTTTCATTATAAACAATTAATCTACTTTATAATAGCACAATGTTTTTAATTTGTTATTATTTTGTGATTATTTATTTAAAAATCACCGATTTATAACCACAATGAAAAAGATTTAAAACTACTGTTTTAAATCTTGATGATACTTGCCAAATTCTATACAAATATTTATAAAATCATTAATTATCGTTGAAACGTTTTTACGATAATGATAAATAACATGATATTGTCGTTTTATTTGTAAATCTGGAACAATAACTTCTTTAATACTACCTTGTTTTAAAGCTGATTTTACTAACATATATGGCAAACAAGCAATTCCCAAGCCATATTCAACATTTTTTATAATAGCTTGACTACTAATACTTTCCATCGCAAAGTTAATTGGAATCTGCTTAGTTTGAAAAACACTTTTTAATAATGTATTAACAGAACTACCTTTTTCTCTTGTAAAGAAAGGATATTTAACCAAAGTAGATAAATCAATATTATTCTTATTTAATAATTGATGGTCTTTACTAGCTATTACTGTTAGATAATCAGTCATAAATGGAATTTTAATAACATTATTACTTTCAGGCTGTGATTCGATAATTGCAATATCTAATTTATTTTCTAAAATCTGTTTTTCTAAAACTTTAGTATTATTAACATAAGTTATTATTTTCAATTCTGGATAGTGGTCTTGTAAAGATTTTATGACATTGGGTAAAACATAGTGACTATTAGTAATACTGCTACCAATTTTAATAACTCCATTTTCTTTGCAATTTTCCATTTCTTTTTCCATTTGTTCAAATAAATCAACAATACTAATGGCATATTCATACAATCGATCAGCATGAAAAGTTGGATATATTTTTCGATTCATCCGATCAAATAAAGTGATTTGATAATGATTTTCAATTTCCTTAATTACTAGACTAACTGCTGGTTGTGCTAGATGTAATTGATTAGCTGCTTTAGTGATACTTTTTTGTTCATATACTTTAATGAATATCATCAAATGTCTTAACGTCATAGTTACACCTCTATACATAATTATTTTATTATCTATATTATATAATAATATTATTTTACTTATATATCAATTAACTATATAATATTTTCGGAGGTAATAATATGTCTAATAACACAGCTAAAAAATTAAGTACATTATTTTTTTCAACGCTCTATCTTAGTGCTTTTACATTTGGCGGGGGCTATGTAATTGTAACTTTGATGCAAAAAAAGTTTGTTAAAGAATATCATTGGATTGATGAAGATGAAATGCTGGATCTAATCGCAATTGCTCAATCAGCACCTGGAGCAATTGCTGTAAATGGAGCAATTGTTGTTGGGTATAAAATTGCTAAAATTCCTGGCGTAATTATTAGCGTTATTGCAACTATCATCCCACCATTTTTAATAATCTCAATTATTTCCTTGTTTTATAATGCTTTTAAAGAAAATCAAGTAGTTGCATTAATGCTTGAAGGGATGCAAGCTGGGGTTGGTGCAGTTATATGTGCCGTAGTAATCGAAATGGCTACAGGTATTTTAAAAGAGAAAAATCCTTTATATGCAATAATAATGGTTATTGCATTCATTGCAAATTACTTTTTTAATGTCAGTGTTATTCTTATTATTATTTGCTGTATCCTTTTTGGTCTTTTCTATACTCTTTATAAAGAAAGAAGGTTACCACAATGATTTTATGGCAATTATTTTTAAGCTTTATTCAAATCGGGACCTTTAGCTTTGGTGGCGGTTATGCCACAATGCCCTTGATTCAAAACCAGGTAATTGATTTATATCATTGGTTAAGTTTTAGCGAATTTACAGATTTAATAACAATTTCCCAAATGACTCCTGGACCAATCGCAATAAATTCAGCTACTTTTGTTGGCATCAAAATTGCAGGAATTCCTGGTGCTATAGTAGCTACTGTTGGCTGCATTTTACCATCATGTATTTTAGTTACAGTTATTGCTTATTTTTATTTAAAATATCGTCATTTACAGTTATTACAAAATATTTTAAAGTATTTACGTCCTGCAGTTGTATCTTTGATCGCTACTGCTGGAATTTCTATTTTAATTTCAGCCTTTTTCAATAATAATGATCTTAGTCAAATCAAAATACAAATGATTATTATTTTTGGTATTTGTATATATTTACTATTAGTAAAAAAAGCTAATCCAATCTATGTAATGGTTTTAGCAGGAATTTTAAATGTTAGTCAGTTTTATTTATTAAGCTATATTCTTTAAAAAACGCTATTTGCGTTTTTTTATATTATCAATTTTAATTCACTTGTTAATTTAAAACCAATAGCTTTACCTGCCTTTACAAAAGCTTCATCAATATTTTGTAGTAGTATTTTGGCGCTTTCAATATTAGAACAATTTAAAATAAGTGCAAATTGCAATTGATTCACTTTAGAAAAAACGTCACTACTTTTTAAATTCTCATTAATAACCTGCTTTAAAAGAAGGTGTCCTTTTTCTATATCGGCCTCTTCTTTTTCTTTTACTAATGTTAGCAAAGCTAAAACCTGAGGCTGCATCGTTTGTTGTACCATTCTGCAAGTGTATTGATAAACGCTTTTAAAAAGATCATAATCTAAATACAGCGCATTTTTATTATCGTCATGATTAAGATAATTATCTAATTGATCGATATTCATTGATAAAAGTGATTGTTTATTTAAAACAAGATTATAAATATTTTTTAAATTTTGACTTACTTCTAGACCATATTTACTATGGTAGTAATCAACAACCCAATGATAAAAAGATAAGGCTTCATTATAATTACCGCAGTTATAATAGGCATTTAGTTTAATTTCATAAAACATCATGTCATCAATATTTTTATTACAGATATCTAATATTTCTTTATTCATTTTATATTGGTTTAAAACTATTATTGTATCATCAATAGCATCAATAACTTTTTGTTTTATAGATTTATTAAGTTCAAATACCCAGCTATTATAATTAAAATCCGGTAATATTTCCCCTTGATAAAGACTAACCATCTCTAAACAAAACTGATATTTTCTAATTGGGTCATTTTCTAATTTTATTTTTTTGCTTAACCTGATTATCGGCTCATAATCAACCTGACATTTAATTTCTAAGTTCCAATAATAACTCCGCCCTTTAGCTTTAATACAATCAACGGGAAAGTCAAATAACATTCTCATTTCTTTTCTAACTCGATAAACCAGATTTCTAAGTGCTCCTTCAGGTTTATCAGCATCACCATTAGGCCAAAGTAAAGTTATTAATTGTTGATTATTAATCGCTAAATTCCGGTTTAAAATCAAATATATAAGTAATAACTCAACTTGAGCACTGCGCTTTTTTTCTTGAGGAAATTCACTTGTTTTATTATAAATTTTTAACTTACCAAAGGTATTGACTTTAAGGATTTGTTTTTTTACCATTTTTACCGCCTCAATCACAAAATTATATCATATAACATATTATATAACCGATTTATAACCAAAACAATATAATTCAATAGTTATCTAATAATTTTGTGATAAAACAATCATAATCATTTCCTTGATTTCTATAACAAATCTTTAAATTATAAAAAAAACATGAACCTAGTTAGTTCATGTTCGCTAAATTATCATAATCGTCTTTCTACTATTTTAGGATTAGTAGCATACATCAATGCTGTTTCCTTAGAAATTTTTCCTTGTTTATATAATTCAATTATTGCTTCATCCATTGTAATCATTCCAAGCTGGCGACTATTAGAAATAGTACTATCAATCTGATGGGTTTTACCATCTCGAATTAAAGTTCTGATTGCCTGATTACAAATCATAATTTCAAAAGCCGGTATCATTTTACCATCAACACCAGGTAATAATTGTTGACAAATAACGGCATTTAAAACCATTGCCAGCTGCACTCTAATTTGCTGCTGTTGGGATGCTGGAAAAACGTCAATCATCCGATCAATTGTATTAGCAGCACCTACTGTATGTAAACTTGAAAAAATCAAATGACCGGTTTCAGCCGCTGTTATGGCAATATCGATTGTCTCTAAATCTCTCATTTCACCAACTAGTATAACCTCTGGCGCTTCTCTTAGCGCTGCTTTTAATGCTGCAACATAATTTTTAGTATCGTGAAAGACCTCACGTTGTGAAACAATACTTTTATTATGAGAATGCAAGTATTCTATCGGATCTTCAATTGTAATAATATGCGTATTTCGCTTTTGATTAATTTGATCAATAATACAAGCAAGTGTCGTTGATTTGCCACTACCTGCTGGTCCAGTAACTAAAATCATTCCTTTCTTTTGATTGGCAAGATCACAAACAATTTCTGGAATGTGCATTTTTTTAGGATCCGGCAATTCAAAGCGAACGATTCTTAAAACTGCTGCACAAGAATTACGTTGCCGATAAGCATTTACTCTAAATCGCCCAATATTAGGAAGTGAAAATGAAAAATCATCATCACCGCTAGCCAAAAAATTACTAAAGTCACGATTATTAGCTAATTGATAGATATCTTTAATCATTTTTTCAGTGTCTAAAGGCATTAAACGAGTATCATTATACTTAATTATTTTACCAGCAACTTTAATTGCACATGGTGATCCGGCAACAATGAAAATATCCGAAGCATTCCTTGTTACAATCTCTTTTAATAATTCTTTTATATCCATCTTATTCCTCCAGATTAATCGTTTTTAAACCTATAAGCTGTAATTCACTATTTTGAATATTAAATGATAATTGTAGAATCTGATTTTGATTAATTTTTTCTTCCATTAAATAAAGATCGGTATCTTCTTGATAGATAACATCAGGATTAGTATTTAGACCATTTAAGTCAAGTTGATAAAAGCGTTTTAACAAACTGCTTTCGCTTTGATAATATTCACTTATAAACTCAGCCTGTCTAATTGTTGATTGATAATAAGAATTGCATCGTAAATATGACAATATCGCTAATATACACATTACCAAAATAACAAAAATCATAAAAATACTAATTGCCCCAATACTTAAGCGGATTGATTGTTTATTTTTATTCATACTACTTTCCTTTTAAAACAAATGGTAATTCACTAATTAATTGATTATCACTTTTTATAATTACTTTTCCGCTTAAAAAATCATCTTCAAATTTCACAATTACATTTCCACCCTGGTAATAGTTTTCATTAACTTTTTTTAGTCCAAATATTTCTTCAATATTACTTTGATAATCTGCTTGTAAGGTTTCTACAATACTTTGAGCTTTTAACATATCATTTTGAAGCTGTGTTGTTTGAACCTGTTTATTTTTAGCTTTTACTATAAAAGAAGCACACACAGTTGTAGAAGCGGCAAAAAAGAGAATTACAATAATTATTTCCATTAAAAATGCAAATGAATGAACTTTAGTTTTCATAACTGCCCCCTATCCATGTACATTAATACTAATTTGTTTTTGCAAATCATTTTTTTCAACAACAAATTTAAATAACCGATTATTTTTTTCAATATAAAAATTATCTAATAAAAATAACTTGTCGCCTTTTTTTAAATCAACTGAATAATCATTAGTTATATATAATTCTTTTAAATAACCATCATCAAAGTAAATATATGTTTTAGTTTGATCCGTTTTTATTTGTAAACATGTAATGTTATCAACTATTACTGTATCAATTGCATCACTATTATCAGCAGCTTTTATTTTTGTATTTAAATAAGCTAAAGGCATGATTAAATCATCTTCATTTTGACAAGTCTGATTTATCATCTGATATCCCCGTATTTCATAAGCAATAACAAAAAACGAACCAATTACAAATAATAAAAACAACGATAATGAAAAAATTATATGAACATTTTGATGCTTATTCATAATTTTGCTCCTTTTGCCACACTTTAATAAATGGCTCTAAATTAGCTCCTTCATAATAATAAACAACCTGATATTGCTCATCATTTAAAAGTAAACCATAATTTTCCTTTAAATACTCGATATCAGGAGGATAACGTCCTTCAATACTGTAACACTTTAAACATAACTGACTAATTGTATCTTCAATTCGCTTTAAATCTACACTTTGAGAATAATTTAAAGCCTGATTAAAACTAGTAACTATCACTCCTAAAAGAACAATAACAATGATAAACTTAATAATATTCCGCATACATATTTACCTATATCGAAGCCATGATACTAATTAAAGGCAACATAACTGATATTAAAACAACACCAACTATCAATGATAAAAAAGCAACAATTGAAGGTTCAATAATATTTAAAAAACGTCCAATAGCCTCACTGACTTCATCTTGAAAATGATTAGCGAGCATCGTCATAATCTCATCAATTTGACCAGTTTTAAAACCAATTTGAATCATACTTAATGGCATTCCCTGATATATTTGGTATCGTTTGATTACAGTGACAAAATCTTCGCCATTAGCTAAATCTTGATTACAATTGACTAATTTTTCCTGTAATTTAACATTATCAATCAGTTTATCAACATATTTCATTGCCTCTTCAAGATCGTAGCCACTTCCCACAAATAAAGATAGAGCATAAGTAATTTGTGCTTTATTTAACGAATCTGATAGTTTAGAACCAAAAAATGATTTTTGCATTAAACTAGATACTATATTAATGCTCTTTGCTTTTTGATAAAAATACACTCCAACAATAATAAAAACTAAAATAAGCAAAATTATAAAACATATTAATGAAAATATTTGTCCAAATTCCATAAAAGTATTGGCAAAACTAGTTAAATCACTACCTAAACTTCGCAAAACACTTTTAAATACTGGTAAAACTTTAAATACAATCACACCAACAACAACTACCATCATTATTAGTAAAATAATTGGAAAAACCAGGGCTTGTTTTAATTTATCAGTAATATCATCAATTCTAAAATAATAATCACTTAATGAAGCCATTACTGCATCCATGTTACCGCTTGTTTCACCAATATTAACTAAATTAATCATATATTCATCAAATGCTTCATTTGCTTTAAGGGCATCACTAAAGCTACATCCTTCATCTATACTAGCAACTAGATTTTCTAAAACATTTTTAATATTATCATTATCAATTTCTTCACCAATCATCATAATTCCTTGGTGTAGACTAAATCCTGATTTTAAGATCATCGCCATCTCTCTACAAAACAAGTATTTTTCATTCACTGTCAACTTCATCTAATCTCCCCTTTAATAATATAATGTTTGAACATATTGACCATCATAATCATATTTAGAACTAGCAAAAGTAGGATCCATGATCGTCCACGTTTTTTTATCAATAAAAATATCTGGATTTACCCAGCCTTGACCTTCTAAATATACCTCAACCCAGGCATGATATTCATCACGATCAGTTCCCCCACAAATTAATCGTGCAGGAATATGATTAATTCTGAGCATTGCAACCATCATTGATGCATAATCAAAACAAATGCCTTTTTTTTCTTTAATTAATGCTTCCAAATCAGGAATTAAATATTGCTGCTTAGCTAATTTAGCTTTATCTTTATCATAAGTTAAATAACCAGCAACAAATTCATAAATAGTTTTAATTCTCTGTAAATCATTTTCGTCATCTTTAACAACATCAACTGCAAGAGTAGTAATTGTATCACCAGGATGATAATTGATTAATATATTCGGATATAAAAAGGGACTTAATTCGTTTTTTAAAATAACATCTATTTCTACACTTTGCTTAATAGCATACTTAGTACCTTCAATATTCTCTAAAATCTTAATTACATATTTACCACTACCAAGTTGCAAAGGATAACTAGTACCTGTTAAACTCATTAAATCATAATTATATTTAATTTCTCCTTTACTAATTTGAATTTTGATTTTTTGACTATTAGCTGCCTTTAATGTTGCAACTATATAACCTTCATTAACATTAGAATAGTCAACTGTAGCAACATCACTATCTAAAACTGCGATGTTAGATGCTTGTGGATATAAAATTTCATTTACTGTATAGCTGCTAGAAGCTGGATAGTCACTAGGATAATTATTTTTTTCACTAAAACATCCTACAAGAAGATAAGATAATATTGTGATAATTAATATAAATTTTTTTGACATTATCTAATCCTCCTCATCCCTAATTATACACTTATTTATAATTTAATAAAATAAAAACGCTTGAATTATCAAGTGTTTTTATAAAAAAATATAAATTGATATATTTTATATTTTGTGATTTAATTATGATAATAAAATAAATAAAAAACTGCAACAAAATTAGAGAATTTTAGTTACTCTAAAATGTTGCAGTTTTATAATATACATTAATGCTATTTTTGCTAATATAAACTTTTTACTATATTAATCCATTTCAATAGCACCAGTATATAACTGGTAATATTTACCTTTTTCTTTAATTAATGATTCATGGTTACCACGTTCAATAATACGTCCAGCTTCCAATACCATGATACAATCACTATTTTTAATAGTTGATAAACGATGGGCAATTACTAAAGTAGTTCTACCTTTCATTAATCCATCCATACCAGCTTGTACTAACGTTTCTGTACGAGTATCAATAGATGATGTTGCTTCATCTAAGATCAATGCTGGTGGATTAGCTACAGCTGCACGAGCGATAGCAATTAATTGGCGTTGCCCTTGTGATAAGTTAGCCCCATCACCAGTAAGCATTGTATTATATCCATCAGGTAAATGTCTAATGAACTGATCAGCGCTTGTTAATTTAGCAGCTGCAATACATTCTTCATCAGTAGCATCTAATTTACCATAACGGATATTATCCATAACTGTTCCAGTAAATAAGTGAGTATCTTGTAATACGACCCCTAAAGAACGTCTTAAATCAGCTTTTTTAATTAATTTTATATCGATACCATCATAAGTGATTGTACCTTTTTGAATTTCGTAAAAACGGTTGATTAAGTTTGTAATAGTAGTTTTACCAGCTCCAGTTGCCCCAACAAAGGCAATTTTTTCACCCGGATTAGCAAATACATTAACATCATGTAAAACCATGTGATCATCATTATACCCGAAATCAACATTTTCTAAACGAAGATCACCTTCCATTTTTACTAATTCAATTTGACCATCTGGCCGAGGATGACGCCATGCCCAATGTCCAGTATGTTCTTTTGTTTCTACCATTTGACCATCGACATATTTAACACGACATAGTGTTACAATACCTTGATCAATTTCACTTTCTTGATCTAATAATTCAAAAATACGTTCTGCCCCTGCTTGAGCCATTGCAATAGAGTTAATCTGCATTGAAACTTGTCCAATTGGATTATTGAAGCTTCGATTCAATGTCATGAATGTTACTAATGTCCCAATAGTTAATGAACTATCATACCCAGATAAAGCTAAGATAGCCCCTACAATTGCACAAATGATATATGACATATTACCTACTTGAATGGTAACAGGCATTAAGACGTTTGCAAACTTATTGGCATTATATGAACTTTCACGTAACTCTTCATTTATTTTTCTAAATCCTTCAATTGCTTTTTCTTCATGATTAAAAACTTTAACAACTTTTTGACCAGAAATCATTTCTTCAATGTATCCGTTAACCTTACCTAAAGTTTCCTGCTGTTTGACGAAATAACGACTAGATAAACGTCCAACAGATCTAGAGATAAATAAAATTACACAAACCATTACAACACTAATTGCTGTTAATGTTAAATTCAATGTCAACATTGATACAAATACAGTGATAATTGTAATTAAACTAGATGTCAATTGTGGTATAGATTGACTAATTAATTGTCTTAATGTATCGATATCATTAGTATAAACAGACATGATATCACCGTGAGTTGTTTGATCAAAATAACGAATCGGTAAAGATTCCATATGTTCAAACATCTCAACACGAAGATTTCTTAAAAATCCTTGGGTTACATTAACCATAATTCGACTAAACGTAAATGAAAAGATAACCCCTGCTACAAAGAAACAAGCTAATTTAGTTAAAGCATTAGCTAAATCAGAAAAATCAGGAACAGCTTGTTTCATTAATGGTACGATATATCCATCAATTAAAGTTTGCATAAACATTGTACCTTGAACAGTACAAATAGCTTGTCCAATAATACAAATCAATACAATAACAATATGTATACCATATTGCTTAAATAATTTACTAAAAAGACGAAACATGACACTTTTATTTTTCATTATGCTTCCTCCTTCCCTTTAGTTTGGGTTTCATAAATCATTCGATAAATTTCATTAGTTTCTAATAATTCTTCATGTGGTGCAAAGGCATCAACAATACCATCATTTAAAACAATGATTCGGTCAGCACTTTGAACACTAGATACACGTTGAGAAATAATAATTTTTGTCGTATCTGGAATTCTTTCTTCAAATGATTGTTGAATACTTGCATCAGTTGCAGTATCAACAGCACTTGTTGAATCATCAAGAATCAAGATTTTTGGTTTTTTAAGTAATGCTCTGGCAATACATAAACGTTGCTTTTGTCCTCCAGATACGTTAGTTCCCCCTTGTTCAATATAAGTATTATATTTATCAGGGAATTTTTGAATAAATTCATCAGCACATGCTAAACGACATGCTTCTTCACATTCTTCTAAAGTTGCATTTTCATTACCCCATCTTAGATTTTGTAAGATTGTACCACTAAATAAAACATTATTTTGTAATACCACAGCAACTTCATTTCTTAATACTTCTAAATCGTATTTTCTAACATCTTGACCACCAACTAATACACTACCACGATCAACATCGTATAGACGGCTAATCAAGTTTACTAAACTACTTTTAGCACTACCAGTTCCCCCGATAATACCAATTGTTTCTCCAGATTTAATATGAAGATCAATATCTCTTAATACTGGTTCACCAGTTCCATGTTTATATGAAAATGTAACGTGATTAAAATCAACAGCACCATTTTCTACAGTAGTTAAGGCACTTTCAGGTGACACTAAGTCAGATTTTTCATTAATTACTTCAGCAATACGACGACCTGAAGCAATTGACATTGTAATCATAACAAATGCCATAGATAACATCATTAATGACATTAAAATATTCATAATGTAGCTAAATAAAGTTGTTAATTCACCAGTAGTTAAAGATCCGCCAACAACAGATTGAGCCCCTAACCATGATAAAAGCAAAATACATCCATAAACAGATAACATCATTGCTGGGTTATTTAATGCTAATACTGCTTCAGCTTTAACGAACAGTTTATAAATATTTTGAGCAGCTTTTTTAAATTTGTTATTTTCGTAATCTTCTCTTACAAATGATTTTACAGCTCTAATTGCTACAACGTTTTCTTGAACACTTTCGTTTAAATCATCGTATTTAGGGAACACTTGATTAAAATAACGAGTAGCTGTAACCATAATGAAACCTAAAACAACAATTAAAAAGATCATTGCTCCTACGAAAATTAAACTTAAATCACCATTGATCATAAACGCCATTGTTAAGGCACAGATTAAGTTCATTGGTGCACGAATACACATACGAATAATCATTTGATAAGCCATTTGTACATTGGTAACATCTGTAGTTAAACGAGTAACTAAACCAGCTGTACTATATTTATCAATATTTGAAAACGAGAAGCTTTGAATATTAGTATACATTGCATCCCTCAAATTAGCAGCAAAACCAGTTGAAGCTTTAGCAGCATATTTACCAGCTAAAAAACCAGTCGATAATGTACCAATTGCAATAACAAACATGATTAAACCGTATTTATATACTGCATTGATATCGCGATTACTAATCCCATCATCAATAATATGAGCCATAAATAATGGAATTAAAATTTCCAGGATAACTTCAACAACAACAAAGAAAATTGTTAAAAGTGAATCCTTTTTATATTGTTTAATTTGTTTAAATAGTGTTTTTACCATATCCTAACTCCTTTCACAAAAATTTTTTTGATAACTTATAAACTTTCATTTAAATTATCAATTAATTTGTCGCAAAGTTTTAAAAATGTCTCTACTTCGCTTTCAGATAAACCCTTTATCAATATTTTATCAAGTTCGTTCATTTTACGACTTAATTCCTGATTAAATTTTAAGCTTTTTTCAGTTAAAACAATCTTTTTAAGTCGTGCATCATAATCAACCGGGACTCTGGAAATCATCCCGTTTTTACACATCAATTTCAACATTTCTGATGTAGTTGAACGATTGATTGAAAACTCGGTCTCAATATCCTTTTGAAAAGTATCTTTTCCAGCGTCTTGACGGTTTTGTAAAAAACCAAGAATCCAGGTATGCATTAATGTAGCTCGATCAGGACGTTGACCAAAAAATTTATCCATTGACCTTTTCATCAAATTATTAATTATTTTTATTCTGCGGCCTACAGGATCACTGTACATTATTCACCCTCCTTTAATTCGGTTACGAACTTTATTGTTCGGATACGAACAAATGATAGCATAGATTTTTTTTATTGTAAAGAGTAAATCTAATGATAAATTAATTTTTCAAAATATAAAAAAAACTTGCCTATTTTAATAAAATATTTATTAATAATATCAGAAAATTAATTATTATAGAAAGGACACTATCATGCAACTAAAAACAAGATATAATTTACTCCATTTATTCTATTGGTTTGCTTATTGTTGTATCAGTGGATTTATTGCTATTTTCCTACAATATTTAGGCTTATCTAATACTGAAATCGGGATTGTTACCGGTATTTCTTGTATTAGTACTATTTTTATTTCACCATTTATTTCATCATTAGTTGATCGAATAAAAAATCTTACTATAAAAAAATTAACTGTTTATATTACAGTTGGTGTTGGTATCGTTTATTTAATTTTAAGCTTTATAAAAATGCCTGCTTTTATGGCAATGATTTTGTATATATTAATGTACGCTTTGATGCTATCAACTGTTCCTTTGCTTACTATGATTGCCATGAACTACATTAATGATGGTTTATATGTTAATTTTGGATTAGCTAGAGGAATTGGTTCAGCTTCATGGGCTGCTAGCGCTTTTGTCTTTGGACAAGTTATTTCTTTTGTTGATCCTTGGATTTTATCAATTGGTTATTTTTTCTTTATTGCTTTAGCACTAATTTTATTATATACCATGCCTGAACAAAAGAATGTTAAAACAACTAAAGAAAAACAAGGTTCCGTTTTACAAGTAATTAAAAACTATAAAATTTTATTTTTCTTACTACTTGGTTTTTGTTTCATGTTTGCAGGAGCTACCACAATTGGTACTTACCTAATCAATATTGTTACTAATCTTGGTGGAAACACTTCATTATATGGGGTATGTATGTTTTTCATGGCTTTTAGCGAACTGCCAGTTATTACTATGGCTCCTCGCTTAATGAAAAGATTCAATAGTGTTACTTTAATTGTTCTTGCTTCTGTTTTTTATCTTTTAAGAAACTTTACTATTTGCTTGGCGCCTAATTTAATTATTTTAATTATTGGGATGATGTTTCAAGGACTATCTTATGGTTTATTTACCGGTGTCATTACTTATTATGTTACTTATAATCTTGATGCTAAAGATCAATTGGCCGGTCAAACATTAATTGGCATAATGACATCAGGAATTGGTTCAACTTTAGGGAATGTATTAGGTGGTATTTTACAAGATACTTTTGGTTTAGATTATATGTTTATGTTTATTTACATAGTTACAATAACTGGAGCTTTGATTATTTTTACAACTAAAAAAATAAACGATAAAAAGAATTTAGCAGCTAGCTAAATTCTTTTACTTTGATCAATTTCTTTAATAACACGCGCTGGTACACCGATGGCTAAAGAATTATCAGGAATATCTTTAGTAACAACACTTCCAGCTCCAATTACACAGCCGCTACCAATCTTTACACCAGGCATAACTGTAACGTTAGCCCCAAACCAGCAATTATCACCAATTGTTATTGGTAAAGCTCGTTCTAATCCCTGATTTCTACTATGATAATCCATAGCATGATTAGCTGTATAAAAACCACATGATGGTCCAATAAAAACATTATTACCTACCGTTATTGTAGCACCATCCATGAAGTAGCAATTAACATTAATAAAAACATTTTTGCCTAACTTAATATTAATGCCATAATCGCAAGTAAACGGACTTAATAACTCTAATCCTTCTGGTTTTTCTCCTAAAATTTTTTCAATAATTTCTAGACGTTTTTCAATCTCTTTAGGACGAATCTGATTTAATTGAAAACATAAATCCTGTGCTTCAAGACGCTCATTGACTAGTTGGGTATCATTATTAGGATCATACCACATTGCCAGTTTCATTTTTTCTTTTTCAGTCATCATCTTTTAACCCCTTTTTCAACCATTCCATTGGAATATCAGCACTTGGATATCCCGCTATTAATATTGCTTGTCCATGAATACCATAGTCACCAGTTTGTACTACTGCTTTACAACGATCACGCATTTGATAATATTCTGGAATATAATGCATCACATGAATATTTTCTTTTCCTAAATATTTTTCTACTACCTGATAATCTTTTTGATTCAATTCAAGCATATCTTCTGTAACAATAGCCCCTTCAAAATCACCACATTCAACTAACGTTGTAAAAACATCTTGAAATGAAGGCGAACCAGTTACTACACCTAAATCTAAATATTTGACATCTGGTGATAATGGATATAAAGCTTTAGCTGATGTACCACTGCCTGCATCAGCAATAAATAACATTTCACCATGGCGAATACTTGCAACAATTGCTGCTAAACGCTCATTTAAGATTCTTTTCTTCATATTGGCACCTCTTTATTAAAAGACTTTTAATTAATATATATCACAATAAAGGAAACGTCAATACATTTATTAAAAGATTTTTAATAAATCACTCATCCAGTAAATATCTTTGTCCAGTATATTTTATGATTCCATTAAAAAAATCATCAATACAATCTTCACAATAAATAATTTTAGCCATAAACTTTTTAGGAATATACTGCAAACAGATTTCTTCCATTAATTTAAGATTTATTTTTTCTAATGCTTCACCAGTTATTACTATATATGCCGGATTAATAATTGTAGCTAAAGTAGCTAATGCTAATGCAATATTATTTTCGTCATAGCTTATTCTCTTTTGATCATGATGTTTTAAAAACTCAAAAATTGGCAAATAAATAATTTCACCTGCAATATTATTATGTCCCTGTAATAATTCGCCGTTAATCACACTACCACAACCTGGTCCACTTTGCTTAGGAAAGGTAACATAACAAACATCCTTTTTATCAGTTAGTTTATCATAAAAACCATATGCACAATAATTCATTTCATTTTTAACAACCGTTTTGATTCCAGTTGCTTTTTCCACTTCTTCTTTTAAATTAAGATTTTTTAATTCAATAATATCTGATTCAATTACTATATCTTCAAAGACAATTGATGGTACTCCAATAGCAATAATAGTAATTTTTTTATCTGATGATATAATTTGTTTTATTTTTTCTATTAAAACATCAATATTTGTTAAATCGATTATCTCTTGATTACTCTTTATTACTTCAAATAAAGAATTATTTATTTGATAATAGAAAAAGTTTTGTTCTTGTTTTCGAGCTAAAATAATACTTAATGTATGAAAAAATTCTGGATTTAAAATATAAGTAACTGTAGGACGACCTTTTTTTAAGACGACAGTTTCTTTTTCAATGACAATATTTTGTTCTTTAAAACCATTTAAAATATTTCCAATCGTTGCAAAAGTTAAGCCAGTTTTATTTGATAACTCTCTTTTAGTTACCGGTTTACCTAACGCTAAGTATTTATAAACCAGTCTGTCATTTTGTTCTCTTAATTTTCCAGTTCCAATTCTTTTCATAACCCACCTCTTATATCAATATAGCATTTATCAAAAGCACTATCAAACTTTTATACAAAATAAAAAGGCTGCCAATTACAGCCTAGATTGTTGTTAATACATCTTTTATTTCATTAAATGCATTAGCAATATTTACACCATGTTCACCTACACGTTTAAAATCAATCAATGTCTCAGTAAACAAAGCACTATTTTCTGGGGTACATTTTTTATCACGTAAGCGTAACATTTGGTTATATGAAAATTTACTTGTTTTTTCATCAATGATTGTTTCTAAAGAATCTACTTTATGAATTAATGTATCTGGATCATCAATGTTTACAGTATTTAATCTTTTTAAAACACTCATTGTTAAATCATTCATCTCATTAATTTCCTGCATTGCTTCACTTGAAAAACTGTTTTGATTTTCATTCAATTTTTTAGCACGTTTAGCGATATTGATAGCATGATCACCAATTCTTTCTAAATCACCTGCTGTTTTTAAAAACAGTCCAATTGATTTAGAGTTTTCAACTGGTAATTCTGAAGATATTGCTAGTGTTGTAAATTCGATTATTTCTTTATTTAAATAATCAATATAATCTTCAGTATCAATAATTTTATCAAATTTCTTTTCATCCCAATTAACCAGGATTGAAAAAGCCATTTCTAAATTAGTTTTTGCTATTGTTAACATATTTTGAATTTCATTGAATAATTGTCGATTAGCGATTGCACTAGTTCCAATATGATAATCATTAACAAAAATCGTTTTATCTAAATATTTAACTTTCTTGATTTCAATATCTTCATCTCTCTTTGGTAAAAGTTTATATGATAAATCAACTAATTGTTTACCAAATGGTAATAATAAAATTGTTGTTCCAATATTAAAGATCGTATGAACATTAGCTATTTGTGCGGGAACATTTCCTGGTGTCAAAGAAGCAACAATATCGGCAAACGGGAACAATAAACTGATCGTTACAAAGATAATTGTTCCAATAATATTGAAAGACAAATGAATAATTGTTGTTCTTTTAGCATTTTTGCTAGTACCGATACTAGCTAACACTGCAGTTATACAAGTTCCAATATTTTGTCCAAATAATACATAGATAGATGACGATAAAGTAATAACGCCACTTTTTGCTAAAGCAATTAAAATCCCAACTGAAGCTGAAGAGCTTTGAATGATTGCAGTAAAAATAGCTCCAACTAATATTCCTATTAAAGGATTTTTAAATGTTGATACAATATTGACAAATTCTTTAGAATCTCTTAAAGGCATCATTGCCCCAGACATCATATCCATTCCCATAAATAAAATTCCTAAACCAGCAATAATTCCACCGATCATATCTAATTTTTTATTTTTAAAAAAAGCAATTAACGCAACACCAACAAAAGCAATTAACGGTGCTAAAGCACTAATATCAATAACAATTAACTGCCCAGTTATTGTTGTACCAATATTAGCACCCATAATGATCCAAACCGCATTTTTAAGTTTCATTAATCCTGCATTAACAAAGCCAACCGTCATAACAGTTGTTGCCGATGATGATTGAATAACTGCTGTTATTAAAGCACCAACTATAACTCCTAAAAAACGATTAGTAGTTAATTTTTCTAAAATTGTTTTCATTTTATTACCGGCAGCTAGTTCTAAACTATCTGACATCATTTTCATTCCATATAAAAATAATGCTAAACCACCTAATAAACCAAAAATATCTGTAATTTCCATTCTTATCTCCTAATTATATTTTTGCAATCCCTAATAATTTAACATAAAATTAAGATAACACAAATATTCTTAACAAATTCTTAACTTTTTTGCATAAAAAAAGAGTTAACATAAGTTAACTCCTAAATATTATTATACACTAATTGCTTCATCTAAAACTTTTTTAGCATTAAAGTTCCTAAAGTCATCTTCACTAATTAATAAAACTGGTACACCTGGATTAGCTAAATCTTTGAATTTCTTAATTGAACCTGCTAATTGTGGAGTAACCAAAATTAAATCTGCCTGTTCAATAGAATATTCAACTGCAGTTTCTGCTGCGGCCCAAACAATAATTTCTAAGTTACGCTTATCCGCCTCATCTTTTAAAGCAGCTGCAAACATATTAGAAGTAACACCAGCTGTACAACATAATAAAATTTTCATAAAACGACCTCCTTTTTTATTAATATAATTGTATCATATATATTTATTTTACCATATAAAAAAGCCCAGATTCAATCTGGACTTTTAAAAAATCATAAAATAAACTAAGACAATTACCCCTAAAATAATTCGATACCAGCCAAAGACTTTAAAATCATGCTTTTTAATATAACTCATTAAAAATTTGATTGTTATCATACTAACAACAAAGGCAACCGCCATTCCAAAAATTAATAATATTAATTCATAAGAAGTAAAAGCAAAACCAAATTTTACAATCTTTAATAAACTAGCTCCTAACATTACCGGAACTGCTAAAAAGAAAGTAAATTCAGCTGCTACAGTACGGCTAACCCCAATCAATAAAGCCCCAACAATTGTTGCTCCAGAACGTGATGTTCCTGGAAAAATAGCTGCTATTAATTGAAAAATACCAATGATCAAAGCAGTATTATAAGTAATCTCGCTAATAGAATTAATTTTTGATGAACGACCTTTATTATAATTTTCAATAAAGATAAACAAGATCCCAAAAACAATTAAAGCAATGGCAACTGTAAGAGGATTATAAAATAATTCATTTAACTGATCATCAAACAATATACCAACAACTGCCGCTGGTAAACAAGCAAAGATAATTTTAAACCACATTGAAAAAGTATCTTTTTTTACTTTCCAGCCATGGCGATAATCAAATGGCATCAGCTTATCAAAATAAAGGAATATAACAGCTAAAATCGCTCCAAGCTGAATTACTACTAAAAACATTTCCAAAAATTCAGCACTAACATCTAACTTAATGAACTCATCAACTAAAATCATATGTCCAGTACTGCTGATTGGTAACCATTCGGTTATACCTTCAACAACTCCTAAAATAAAAACTTTAATTAACTCTATAATGTCCATAATCTCCTCCACCAATATACTTTTGCATTATAGCACTATCTTAAAAAAATTACATTAAATATATTCTTAATTTTTTATAAATATACTAATAATTATGATAAAATTTACTAGAGGTAATAAAAATGAAACGAAATGTAAATATTATTGTAATTTTTAATCAAAATAAAACAAAACTATTGATGTGTAAACGAAAAAAAGATCCCTATCAAGGCAAATATAATTTTGTTGGCGGGAAAATAAAACCAGGCGAAGACCATCTTCAAGCAGCCTATCGTGAATTACAAGAAGAAACCAATATTACAAATAAAGATGTTACTTTAACTCATTTTATGGACTTTACGTATTATTTAGATGATACTCTTTTAGAAACATATGTTGCTATCCTTTTTAAAGATGTAAACATCCATGGTGATGAAAACGAATTAGTCTGGATCGATATTAATGAAGATTTTAAAGATGATAGTCGTTTTGCTGGTGATGGTAATATTTACCACATAATAAAAGTAATCGCATTAAGCGATTACTGATTTCTTGAAAATGTATATCCTCTTCCACTGACTTCATCAACGGTCGCAACAACCATAAAAGCCAGTGGATCTATTTTTTTAACTTGTTCTTTAAGCCGGTTTAGTTTTACAGGTGGAATAATTGTCATCAATACTTTAGTATCATTACCAGTATAACCCTTTTCGCTATATAAAGCTGTGACACCAGCATCAAGATCACCAATAATTAGTTTTTTAATTTCTTCATAATAGTCACTAATAATTAATAATTGCACCATTTTAGAACCTTTTGTTAAAGTCTTATTCAACATAAATGAAGTAATGAAAACTAAAACAATACTATAAATAATTTTATTAATATCACTAAACGCTGCTTGTAAACATAAGATTGTAAAATCACAAAGATTAACTACGATAAAAACTGGAATCTTAAATTTTTTATTTAAAATAATTGCAATGATATCCATTCCTCCAGATGATGCATCATTTCTAATCATCAATCCAGTTCCAACTCCAAGTAAACACCCTGCTAAAACAACAGCTAATAAAGTATCATCACAATAATTATGGAAAAAACTATGAGTATTAAAAAATTCTAAAAATAACGGAAAAGTAAAAGTCGAAATTAATGTCGAAAGAGCAAACTTTTTACCAATAAATAAAAGCCCAAGCAAAAACAAACCAATATTAATAACCCCTACTACTAGTGAAATATTAATACCTAAATAATGATTTCCGACAATCCCTAGACCAGTTACCCCACCAGAAATCAATTCATTTTCTAAAACTAAAGTACTAATTGCAAATGCTACTAAAATATTTCCTAAAATAATTAATCCAATTTTTACCAATCTTTCTTTCATCCTACTCACCTCAGGAGATAAGATACCACATTAGCTATCTAAAAAATGTATTCTATGCTACAATTAAAGAAAAAAAGTAAAATAATGGAGGAAGTATGAAGATTTCAGAAGATTTATTTAAATATTTTAAAGAAGCTGGTACTTTAATTAAATATCATCCAAACGATGTTATTTACATGGAAGAAGATACTACTAATAACTTATATTTAATTTTAAAAGGGCGGGTCAAAGTCTATTTAATTTCCAAAGATGGACAGGAAATAACCCTTGATATCATTGGTAAAGGGCGGATCTTTGGTGAATCATCATTTCTTCAAAATACTAATCGGCCTGTATGTGTTAGCGCTATCGATGAAGTTGAATTAATTTCATGTCAATTAGAAACAATGTACCCTACTATTTTAAAATCGCAGGAATTAACTATCGCTATTTTACAATTATTATCATCAACCAATGATTATTTAGTTAATCAAGTAAAAAAAGCTTACTTATATAATCGCCATGAAAAAATTGCTGCTTTTTTATTAGAACAAAATAAAAAAACTATCTCTTATACTCATGAAGAAATAGCTTCTCTAACCGGCTTAAATCGGGTCACTGTTACAAAAATATTAAACGATTTTTGCCAATTTGGCTGGATTGAATTAAAATATAAAAAAATAAATATTTTAAACCGGACAGCTTTAAAAGACTATTTAGATAAATAATCATATTTTAATAACTGACAATTTTCAGTTGTATATTCAAATATTTCATCATTAGTCATATCATTAAAATATGTATTAATAGCCCGACAAACTGCTCCATGACAGACAAGCAAAACATCATTTTCTATTGCTTGTCTTTTAATTTCATCAAGAAATGAATAAACTCGGTTACATAATTCAATAAACGATTCACCAGTAGGATAACGATACGCCAAATCATATTTATTAGTTAAAAAACCTTGAGTATCTCGAGGTAAGCCTTCATAAATACCAAAATTGATCTCTTGAATTCGTGGTTCGATAACCATTTCAATTTCTTTTATATTTGCTAAGCTAGCAGTATCCAAAGCTCGCTTTAATGGTGAAACATATAAATATTTATAATCAATATTTTCTAATCTTTTTCCTAATTCCTTAGCTTGTTGTATCCCTAGTTTAGTTAAAACAGCCGGTGAAATACCGCATACTAAATTTTCAACATTATAATCAGTCTGCCCATGTCTAGTAACATATAAACTCATTAAATCACCACCTAACAAAATCATTCTACTATATTTATCTACAATAACCAATCTTTTTTACTATAAATAAAACCCTGCAAATTAAATGCAGGGTTTAGATTATTTTATATTAGAAGTCTACTTCTGTATCATAGTAGCAAGCTTTTAATAATTTAACCATTTCTTCTTGAGTTGGAATACGTGGATTTGATCCAGTACAAGCATCACCAATTGCATTAGCAGCGATTTCTTCAACTCTGTCTAAGAAAACATCTTCAGGTACAAATCCAGTTTCAGCTGGTAAACCATCAGCACCATAATGATTGATTGAATGTGGAATATTTAAATCATCATTCATTTTTCTTAAGTATGCAATTAATAATTCTACTTTTTCATCATCATCTTTACCACCTAAATGCATGTAATCAGCAATTACACCATAACGTTTTTTAGCTGTTTCATCTTTAGCGTTAAATGCAATTACTTTTGGTAAATACATCGCATTAGCAGCACCATGAATAATGTGTCCACCTTGATCAACAAAGGCAGCACCAGTTTTATGAGCCATTGAGTGAACAATACCTAATAAAGCATTAGAAAATGCTTGTCCAGCTAAACATTGAGCATCATGCATATCATCACGGCATGACATATCTCCATTATATGATTTTACTAAGTTAGCTTGAATCATTTCAATTGCATGAATTGCAAGTGGATCTGTATAGTTACAATTTGCAGTTGATACATATGCTTCAATTGCATGAGTCATAGCATCCATTCCTGTATGAGCAACTAATTTAACAGGCATAGTTTCTGCCAAATCAGGATCAACGATTGCAATATCAGGTGTGATTTCAAAATCAGCGATTGGATATTTAATTCCTTTTTCATAATCAGTAATAATTGAAAATGCAGTTACTTCTGTTGCAGTACCACTTGTAGATGGAATTGCACAGAAATGAGCTTTTTTACGTAATTTTGGAATACCAAACACTTTGCACATTTCTTCAAAAGTAATTTCAGGATATTCATATTTAATCCACATTGCTTTTGCAGCATCGATAGGTGATCCTCCACCCATAGCAATAATCCAATCTGGTTGGAATTTTTCCATTGCAGCTGCACCTTTCATAACTGTTTCTACAGATGGATCTGGTTCAATCCCTTCAAATAATTCTACTTCCATTCCAGCTTCTTTTAAGTATTCAACAGCGCGATCTAAGAAACCAAAACGTTTCATACTTCCGCCACCAACACAAACGATAGCCTTTTTCCCTTCTAATGTTTTTAAAGCTTCTAAAGCTCCTTTTCCATGATATAAATCTCTTGGTAATGTAAATCTTTGCATGTCATAAGCACCTCCATGATTCTAATTATAAGCGCTTACAAAATAATGTAGTAGATACAAAAAAGGAATAGTGCTATTCCTTTTGACATATACCTCCATAATTATTTTGAATAATACAATGAATTTCGTCGATAAAACTCAAGTCTTCTTTTGATAAACGATATCCTTTTCTTAAAATAAGCCAGTCATAACTTATCGCTTTATGCTCTTTTAATGTTAATGTCGTTAAATTATAACGATTTAAAACTTGTTTAGGCATTGGTGAAACCCACATATAACAATGCGGTAAACAATTCAATAATTCAAATTGAATTCCTCGTTCATAAATAGAAATTTCTTTTTTATTTTGACGAATTTCATTATTACGATTAGTCGAAACTAATGGCCGCTCTGGCAATGATACATCACCATGAGTTATTTCAATCTGGTCTTTTAAATCTTTTAATTTAACTTCTTTTTTATAGACCAAAGGATTTTCCTTGGATACTAATAGCTGATAATTAAATTTATATATTTCTTTATATTCCAATTCCTTTGATTTCAATAAATTTATAAAATAACTTTCTTCGTCTTGAAAAAAGCGAATAATCCCAATATTAGCATCACCTTCATAAACCGCTTTGATCGTATCAAAAGAGTTAGTTTCCCGATAATTAACAGTAATCTTCTTATCTTGAAAATTTATTTTAGACAAATAATTAGTAAATGCATTTGCAATATAGCTTGCTCGAGGTACACTAACATCTAAATGCACTGATTTTTCATCATAATTGCAATATAACGCCTCCATTTGATCAACCTGTCTGATAATATCTTTGGCTCGTTCAATAAATTCAGCCCCTTTTTTGGTTGGGGCAACCCCTTTAGAAGTACGTTCAAATATTTTAATATGCATAGTTTCTTCAAATTCTTTAATTATCTTACTTAAATGCGGTTGATTCATGTAAAGATGATTAGCAGCTTTACTTATTGAACCAGCTTTAGCTACCTCAATTACATATTTCAAATGCAAAAGATTCATTATTTCGCCTCCCTTAATGAGACAATTCTATCATAAAATAATATTTTTGTGTTACTTTCGTAACAAAAATATCCTGATATATTAATTTTTGTCTAAATATATATCTATTTAAATATATGGGACCTTTTTCATCACCCTATTTAAAGCGCTTTCAAAGTATGTTATAATTAATCATATGATGAAAAAGAAAGAGGTGTGAAAATGAAAAAGCTGAAACAAGAGTATTTAGATAAAATTGATGAAATTGTTGCTAAATACAAAGACGAAAAAGGACCCATGAAACTAATGCTTCATGAAGTTCAAGAAAGTCTTGGCTATATTCCTTTTGAAGCAATGGAAAAAATTTCTCAGGCTATTAATGTACCAGTATCAAAAGTATACGGAGTTGTAACATTCTACTCTCAATTTACTACTGAGCCAAAAGGGAAACACGTTATTTCAGTTTGCTTAGGAACAGCTTGTTATGTCAATGGTTCTCAGACAATTCTTGACTTGCTTTGTGAAATGACGGGATGCGAAGTAAATTCAACAAGTGAAGACGGACTATTTTCAATTGACGCTACTCGCTGCGTTGGAGCCTGTGGACTAGCTCCAGTAGTAAGCGTTGATGGGACAGTTTTTGGATGTTCTAAGCAATTAGAAGATTTAAAAATATTAGTCTTAGACTATTTAAAAGAAGAATCACATGCAAGTTAAAGAAATTGTTAAATTATTAAATGCTCGTGAAATTTATGTTGATGATACTTCAATCTATGAAAAAAATTATGATAAAGGTTTTGCAACTGATTTAATGTCGGATGCTTTAGCTTTATTAAAAAATGAAACTGAGGACATTTTATTTATTACTGGTCTTGCCAATGTTCAATCATTACGTACCGCAGAGGTTTTAGATTTAGAAACAATTTTATTTGTAAGAGGAAAGCCATTAGATATGTCAATTGTTGATATGGCTAAAAAATTGCATATAAATCTTTTTCAAACTGATGAAGCAATGTTTGAAGCTTGCGGGAAGCTATATACGGCAGGAATGCGCCGATGAAAAAAACTTATCAAGTTATCAAAGATAATTACCAGGATGCTGGAACAGCTTCTAGCGATATCAAAAGAACTTTAAAAGCCCTAGGAATTGATCGTAAAGTTTTAAAAGCAGTAGCGATTGCCTGCTACGAAGCAGAAATCAATATTGCAATTCATTCTGATGGTGGCACAGTTACCTTTGAAATCGATGACGAGGGTATCATTCATTTATCATTTGATGATATTGGCCCAGGAATTGAAGATATTGAACTTGCTTTAACTCCAGGTTATTCGACCGCTTCGCCTAAAGCACGAGAATTAGGCTTTGGAGCTGGAATGGGCCTTTATAATATGCAAAGTGTGGCATCTACTTTTGAAATAACTTCTTCAAAAGAAGGTACACATATTAAGATGACTTTTAAATGAAGCCAGTAATTAGTTATTTAGGTACCCATTGTCAAAAATGCATTAAATGTGTTAAATCCTGTCCAGTAGATGCTATTTCAATTGTAAATAAGCAAGTAATTATCGATCAAGATAAATGTATTAATTGTGATATCTGTATTCAGGCATGTGACCAGAAGATTTTAAGAACCAGAAATATTGATTTACAAACCTGTCTAGAAAAACATGATTATAATATTGCATTAATTCCAACTGCGATATTATCTGATTTAAAAACTTATGAGGAAGCAAAAAATATTGCACAGGCTATTAAAAAGTTTGGTTTTGATGAAGTGGTTCAATATAGCGATATTGAGGGATTTCTTTATAAACAAGGAATTGAGGATAGTAAAGATAAGCATCTTCCAATGTTAACGTCTTTTTGTCCGACAATTAATAAACTTATTGAAAATGAATACCCTACTTTAATCGATCATTTATTACCTTACGACTATCCAGTAGAAATAGCCGCTAAAAGATTAAAGAAAAAATATAATGATCGTGATATCGGGATCTTTTCACTTTGTGAATGTGTATCAAAGTTGACCCTTGCAAAAGAACCATTTGATAACCAGGATTCTAATATTGACTATGCGATTAGTATTTCTCAAATATTTCCTCAAATTAATCGTTTAAAAAATGAAGAAAAAACCGAAATTTCATTTAACCGTTATGGTGTTAAAAGTAATGTTAGTGATTTATATGGTAATCGTAGTTTATCAGTTATTAGTGTTGAAGGATTGACACAAATAAATACTGTTTTGGATTTAATTGAATTTGATCAGTTACAACATGTTGATTTAATTGCTTTATTTAATTGTTTTCAAGGTTGTATTGGTGGTTATTATTTGTGGTCTAATCCATTTGAAGGCTGCTTTAATATTGAAAGTATTTTTGAAGATTGTAATGGCCCACTAAAAGCATTATCAAAAGATGAATATACTAAGGTCCATCAAATTGATAGCAGTAATGAACAAAACTTTAAAGAACGTTTACAATGGTTTAATAAAGTAAATGCTATTTTAGAAACCTTGCCTCAATTTGATTGTGGCAGTTGTGGTTTTGCAAACTGTCGCGGGCTGGCAGCGCGAATTGCTAAAGGTGAAGTTGATGACTCGCTATGTCGTGTTAAGAAAAGGTAATAATATGAAAGTAAGCGAAATTTTAAAATTATCACTTAAACAGATCAATGATGTCGATCTTTCAAATGAAATTGAAGGTGTTTACATCGGGGATTTGTTAAGCTTCGTGATGGCAAATGGAAAAACTGGTGCTTTATGGCTTACGGTACAAAAGCATTTAAATGTAATAGCAGTAGCTGATTTAAATGACTTTGCGGGAATAATTTTCGTTCAAAATAGTTATCCTGATCAAGATACAATTGCTAAAGCAACCGAACTCAAAATACCGCTTTTTATAAGTGAAGATGATGCTTATCATGTAGCTAAAGAATTAGTGAATCTAGGTTTATAAAATGTACTATGATTTGCATATTCATTCAGCCCTATCACCTTGTGGCGATGATTTAATGACAATTAATAATATTTTTAATATGGCCTATATTAAAGGTTTGGATTTAATTGCGATTACTGATCATAATTCTTTAAAACAGCAGCATTATTTATCTAAGATTATTGAACATGATGTTTTAAAAGGGAAAATTGATTTTGTTCATGGTGTTGAGCTTCAAAGTATCGAAAAAGTGCATATTTTGGCATATTTTCTTAAAGAAACACCATTACAGCCAATACAAAAGTGGATCGATAAACATTTAATTAAAAGTCCAAATAACCCTGATTATTATGGTAACCAAGTAATATTTGATGAAAATGATAATATTATTGCTACTGAAGAAAATCTATTATTAGAATCTTTGGATTTAGATGTTGCTAAGATCATTGAAAAAATTCATCAATTCAATGGCGTGGCTATTCTTGCTCATGTAATGGCTAAAAAATTTGGGCTTTATGAAGTATATCAAGATATCCCAATGTCATTAAACTATGATGGAATTGAAGTTACTAGTATTAAAGAGCTAAAAAAATTACGGGAAATATGTCCTTATTTAAATGATGAATATGTTTTTTTTAACAGTGATGCCCATTATTTAGAGGCAATTAGTGAACCTGAAAATCAATTTGATCGTGAAAAATTCTATCAGCTATGGAGGAAATAATAATGCAGGAAATTGCTATGAATATCCTGGATATTGCCTACAACTCAATTCGAGCTAAAGCTACATTTATTCAAATTTTAATTTTAGATAGCAGTAAACAAAATGTTATTGAAATTAAGATCATTGATAATGGTTGTGGTATGGATCAAAAAACAATTGCCAAAGTATGCGATCCTTTTTATACAACTAGAACTACCCGCAAAGTAGGTTTAGGAATTCCAATCTTTAAGGAAAATATCGAGGCAACCGGTGGAACTTTTACTATCAGCTCTTCACTTGGCAAGGGGACTGAAGTAATTGGCTCTTTTGTTAAAGATCATTTAGATACCCCACCGATGGGTAATATCGTTGATACAATAATTACTTTAATTCAAGCTGATGAAAAAATAGATTATTTATTTAAATATACAACTGATGATACTGAATTTAAATTAGACACTCGAGAAATAAAAGAAATTCTTGATGATGTCTTAATTAATGAACCAGAAATAATTATTTGGCTAAAAAATTATATAAAGGAGGGATTACAGCTATGAAATCCTTAGAAGATTTAAAGAAAATTCGTGATGCAGCAAGAAATAATATGAGTATTCGTGATGAAGGATTACAAAAATATCGTGTTGTTGTTGGGATGGCAACATGTGGTATTGCTGCTGGGGCACGACCTGTATTAAATACATTAGTTGAAGAAGTTGCTAGACAAAAACTTTCAGCTAAAGTACTACAAACTGGATGTATCGGAATGTGTACATTAGAGCCAATTGTTGAAGTCTTTGATAAAGATGATAATAAAACTACTTATGTTTTAGTCGATGAAAAAAAGGCTAAAGAAATTGCTGAAAGACATTTAAAAAATGATGAAATAATCGACGAGTACACAGTCGGACACTATAAAAAATAGGAGGTTGCAAGATGGCAGCAAAAAGAACACAAGTATTAGTCTGTGCTGGAACTGGCTGTACAATCGGGAATTCAGGAGAATTAATCACTGAATTTGAAAAAGAAATTAAGTCCTTAGGATTAGATAATGAAATCGAAGTTTTAAGAACTGGATGTTTAGGTCTTTGTGGTGTTGGTCCTAATATTTCAATTTACCCTGATAATATCATTTATAAATCAGTTCAAGTTTCCGATGTAAAAGAAATTGTTATGGAACATTTATATAAAGGACGTCCTGTTCATCGTTTAATGTTAAATGAATCAGATGAAGATACTCGGGAAATCCATGATATTAACGACACCAAATTCTATCATAAACAAAGAAGAATCGCTTTACACAACTGTGGTGTTATCGATCCAGAAAATATTAATGAATATATTGGAAAAGATGGTTACTTTGCTCTTGCTAAAGTATTACAGGAAATGACACCTCAAGAAGTTGTTGACGAAATTAAAGCCAGCGGTTTACGTGGCCGTGGTGGTGGTGGTTTCCCTACTGGAGTTAAATGGCAATTTGCCTTAGATGAACCTGGTGATGAAAAATATGTAATCTGTAACGCCGATGAAGGTGACCCAGGAGCATTTATGGATCGTTCCATTCTAGAAGGAAATCCTCATAGTGTCATTGAAGCAATGGCAATTGCTGGTTATGCAATTGGTGCTAATCATGGTTATATTTATATTCGTGCTGAATATCCAATTGCCGTTGATCGTTTGAATACAGCAATCACTCAAGCTCGGGAACTAGGATTATTAGGGAAAAATATTTTTGATACTGGATTTGATTTTGACTTAGAAATTCGTCTTGGTGCTGGAGCCTTTGTCTGTGGTGAAGAAACAGCATTGATCAAATCAATCGAAGGTGACCGTGGTATGCCAAATCCAAAACCACCATTTCCAGCTCATAAAGGAGTTTGGGGTAAACCAACAATTATTAATAACGTAGAAACTTATGCCAATATTGCCCAGATCATTCAACATGGTGCTAAATGGTTTAGATCGATCGGTACTGAAACTTCACCAGGAACTAAAGTATTTGCTTTAGGTGGAAAAATCGTTAATACTGGATTAGTTGAAGTACCAATGGGAACTACTTTAAGAGAAGTTATCTATGAAATTGGTGAAGGATGTCCAAATCATAAACGCTTTAAAGCAGTTCAAACTGGAGGTCCTTCCGGTGGCTGTCTAACTGAAGAACAATTAGATACCCCAATTGGATTCGATGAATTAGTTAAACTTGGTTCAATGATGGGATCAGGTGGAATGATTGTTTTAGATGAAGATAACTGTATGGTTGACGTTGCTCGTTTCTATATGGACTTTATCGTTGATGAATCATGTGGTAAATGTACTCCTTGTCGAGTAGGAACTAAACGAATGTTAGAACTATTAGAACAAATTTGTGATGGTAAAGCAACTATGCATACTTTAGATGAATTAGAGATGCTAGCTAAAACAATTCAAGATACTGCTTTATGTGGACTAGGACAAACAGCTCCTAACCCAGTTTTATCAACAATCAATCAATTTAGAGATGAATATATTGCCCATATCGTTGATAAAAAATGCCCTGCTGGTGTTTGTAAAGCATTGCTTAAATATGTTATTGATGAAGAAAAATGCCGTAAATGTGGTTTATGTGCAAAACAATGTCCAGTTGGTGCTATCCATGGGGAATTAGGAAAAGTTCCTTATGTTATTGATCAAGAAAAATGCATTAAGTGTGGTCAATGTATCAACGCTTGTCACTTTAATGTAATTGAAAGAAAGTAGAGGTGTAAGGAATGTCAAAAGTAAAAATAACAATCAACAACCGTGTCGTAGAAGCTTACGAAGGGCAAACAGTCTTAGAAGCAGCCAAAAATAACGGTATCCATATCCCTACTTTGTGTTATTTAAAAGGAGTGACGGGAACTGGCGCTTGCCGTGTTTGTCAGGTTGAAATAGAAGGAGCTAAAACATTAGCAGCTGCTTGTGTTTATCCAGTTCGTGAAGGGCTTGTAATAAAAACAAACTCTCAAAGAGCATTAGATGCCCGAAGAAGAGTAGTCGAATTAATTGTATCTAACCACTCTAAAGACTGTCTTTCATGTATTCGAAATACAAACTGTGAATTACAACGTCTTTGTCAGGAGTTAGGGGTTCGTGAAGATGCCTTTGCTGGTGAAAAATCAAAACCAACTTTTGATGAAGTTTCTCCAGGTATTGTCCGCAATACATCTAAATGTGTACTTTGTGGTCGTTGTGTTGAAACATGTATTAAAACCCAAGGACTAGGCGTATTAGGCTATATCAATCGTGGATTTAAAACTAAAGTTGGTCCAGTTTATGATAAAAGTTTTGCTGATGTTAACTGTATGCAATGTGGTCAATGTATTAATGTTTGTCCGGTGGGGGCTTTATCAGAAAAAGAAGAAATTCATGATGTAATTGCCGCTTTAAATGATCCTGATAAACATGTAATTGTTCAAACGGCTCCAGCTGTTAGAGCTAGTTTAGGTGAAGAATTTGGAATGCCAATCGGTACTCGAGTAACTGGTAAAATGGTTCACGCTTTAAAACTAATGGGCTTTGATAAAGTTTATGATACTAACTTTGGTGCCGATTTAACAATAATGGAAGAAGGTCATGAATTCTTGCATCGTTTAAATAATAATGGTGTATTACCAATGATTACTTCATGTAGTCCAGGCTGGGTTAATTATATTGAACATGAATATCCTGATTTACTAGATCATCTTTCTAGCTGTAAATCACCACATATGATGTTAGGTGCGATGATCAAATCATACTACGCTAAGGTAAATAATATTGATCCACAAGATATTTATGTTGTTTCAATCATGCCTTGTGTTGCAAAAAAAGGTGAAAAAGAACGAGAAGAAAATCTAACTGATGGTCTAAAAGACGTTGATGCAGTTTTAACTACTCGTGAATTAGGTAAATTAATTAAAATGTTTGGTATCAATTTTAGAGATTTAAAAGACGAAGACTTCGATCAAGATATGTTTGGTGAATACACAGGTGCTGGAGTTATCTTTGGTGCCAGCGGTGGTGTTATGGAAGCAGCTTTAAGAACTGTAGCTGATGTTTTATCACATGAAGATTTAACTAATATTGACTACCATGCTGTTCGTGGTGAAGAAGGAATTAAAGAAGCTACGGTTAAAATTGGTGATCAGACTTTAAATGTAGCTGTTGCTCATAGCATGGTCCTAGCTAAACCATTACTTGAAGAAATCAAAAACGGTACTTCTAAATACCACTTTATCGAAGTTATGGGTTGTCCAGGTGGTTGTGTTAACGGTGGCGGTCAATCTTATGTTAATGCTCTAGTTCGAAATAGCGGTTTTGACTGGAAACAAGCTCGTGCTAAAGCTTTATATGACGAAGATATGTCACTTCCAGTTAGAAAATCTCATAAGAATTCACAAATACAACAATTATATGCAAACTTCTTAGGAGAACCAAATAGTGAAAAAGCACACCATCTTCTGCATACTCACTATAGTGGAAAACCACGTTTTAAATAATTTAGGTAGTGTAAAGAATTTATGAAAAATTAATATCGAACTGAAAATTTTTGTACTTTTTTACACGAATCCGCAAAAATAAAAAGAGTAAAATCCAGTTTTGAAAAATCGTAAATCGTAAGACTGGAAAAATGATAAAAAAAGCCCTAAAAAAGGGCGCAATGAGGGTATCGGGTCTCACAGTAATTTTTAAACAATGCTAATTAATGTGATATTGTGAACTTAATTCAATCAGTTTTAACCATCGTTCCGGCATAAGCATCGAATCATCAAAAAGCTCATCATCTACAGGTGTTTTAAAGTCTAATGATGAATGCTGTCTTAGAAAATTAAAGAAGCATACAAACAGAACCATATAACTGTTGGCGCATTCGAGTCTGTCATAACCATTTGTACCGTAGTAATTCTGTTTGTATGTTCTATTAAGACGTTCTTCGATCTGTTTGAAAGGACGATATTTCTTGGACTCTTCATCTTTGTTTTTAACACCAATTACCTGATGCAGATCAAAATAAATATCGTTTATTTCAAAGAAAACCTGAGCTGCATTATAAATAGGATTGCCATCTGTAATCAAAGTCAGGTCATCGGGTATTTTCTGATATTTGCTGAGACAGTCGTTTATTGACCGACATGCACATAGCGTATCTCTAACCGGATATATCTTATAGGAAGTGATGATCTTATTTACAGGGTCGGACCAGAAGAAAACATAGTTATCTTTGCCTCTGACCTTGATATATGTTTCATCACCGGAAAGGGTATTACCGATTTTATAAGGATATTTATCGATAAGCGGTTTTATGACAGCAGAAACAGAACCGGCATAATTAATGACAGTCTGATGGGAAATACGCAAACCATGGACCTGTTTAAGGATCAAAGCAGTTTTTCTGGAAGACAGCCCATAGTTGACATAATAGGTCAAAACAAGGCCCAGAACTTTCTGATCATAATGGATACGTGATAAATTAACAGGACCGGAAACAGTATCATCGACCTTGCGTAAAGTTTCCAGATCGAACTTGAATTCACGGTAATGATAGTGAAGAAGATACTGGCCGCTGGATGTTTTCAGGTGTTCAGCCTTACCTTCGCTTAAAAGTTTTTTGTTGGCTTTGTAATGTTCGCATTTTTTGCTGGAACATGCAAAAACAAGAAAACCTTTGCGGTCATGTTTTAAGACAAGCTTAGTATTACAGTAAGGGCAGTAAATCCCGGATGCACCTGAAGGAGAAGTTTTAATAGTAAAGGTATTTTTACAGGCTTTGCACTGGAACTGGCCTTTACCGCTGTTATTGTCATAGATATATTCTTTTGGAGCGCCACAAAAAGGACAAACGCCCATAAAAGAAAAAGAATCGGGATTTCTGCGTTTGACCGGTTTTAAAGGATTGCCACTGTTAAAAGAATCGTTCAAAATAGACAGGAAATCGAGCTGAACAGGTAGATTCTTTTTAAACAGCGGAGGTTTATCGACAGTAAAATCAGCATAAGGGATAGTAGTATCCTTAGATTTATGATTTTTAAGTTTGCTTACTTCCTTTATAAGAAGATTATTGATATTATTTTTAAAATAATCATTCAGCCAGTCGATATGTTTAAAAGCCTGCTGAAGATTAAAGATAAAGTCATCATTGTTCAATTCATAAGAGATATCAGAAGGAAGCTTCTTAAGGAGAAGCAAAGGTTCGATAAATTGAGAGAATTTAAAAGATTGTTTAGAAAAAGAATTTATAGATTGTAAAATTTGTGTTATACTTTCCATGATGAAGAAACCGTCCTTTCGTAGTTTTTGTGGAGAAAACAAGTATAGCACGGAATCTTCATCTTTTTTAGTAAAATCGTAAAAAAGATGATCAAAAAGATATAATCAGTGATCATTTTTACTGTTTATATATACAAATTGATATAGGAGTGTATTTGTATCGCTTAACCGATTTTTGACACTACCATAATTTATTAGGAGGAGTTTTATGAAGAAATTATTTAAATATTTATTATGTTTTATGATGTTGACTACAGTAGTCGGATGTTCAGGAGGTACAAATAGTTCAGATGAATCAGATACTGCTAACATCCTTTGTCCTGTAGGCGCACCATCATTAGCTTTTGTCAGTGAATATGAAAATATAACAGAAAACGGTAAAATTGATTTTGTTGATGGCAGTGATCAATTAGTAGCCGAATTATCTAAAGATAACAGTGAATACGATATTATAGTTGCTCCCATTAATTTAGGTGCAAAATTAATTGCTAGCGACCAGAGTGATTATCGTATCCAGGCAGTAATTACTTGGGGGAATTTATATTTAGTTGGTACAAGCAAAGAAGCTTTATCACAAACCGGTGAATTGGCTTTATTTGGTGAAGGTGCAGTTCCCCAATTAATAGTAGAAGCAACGAATATTGAAACTTCATTAACTCCTACTTATTATCAATCAGCTACTTTAGTACAACAACAGCTTTTAGCTGGTAATGTTCAAGTCGGATTATTGGCCGAACCACTTGCTAGTGCAACAATTGCTAAAGCAAAACAAAGTGGTCTTGAATTATCAATTATCACTGATTTACAAGAATCATATGGTGAAGATGGTTATCCTCAAGCAGCAATATTTGTTAAAGAAGGAAAAAATTATGATTCTTTATTTAGCAAAATTGATGAATTTACTAATAATGGTTACGATGGATTAAAAGAAGATTTAGAAAATATTGGTATTGAAACATTAGGATTACCAAGTGTTGATATTACTGTAAATTCTATTGAACGTCAAAATCTTCATTATCGACCAGCTAGTGAATGCGCTAAACAAATTGAAGACTTTTTGAAATTATACAATATTGAATATAGTGATGATATGATAGTTTAATGAAACGCAAATTTATTACAATTATAGTATTATTGGTAATTTGGCAAGGTTTTGCTTTATCGATTGATAAAGTGGTAATCTTGCCATTACCACTTACAGTTTTTAAACAAATGATTACATTTGTTTCCTCAAAGTCTTTTTATTTAGCCATTTTAGCTACATTACTAAGAGTATTTATTAGTTTTTTATTAGCATTAATAATTGGTACAATTTTAGGAATATTTAGTGGTTTATCAAAAAAAGTTAATGATTACTTATATCCAATTATTTCTTTGATGCAGACAATTCCTCAAATTGCCTATATATTAATTTTATTAGTCTGGTTTAAAAGTTTAACTGCTTTAATTGTTATTGTTTTATTGATGATTTTACCAATATTTTATAATAATGCAGTTAATGGTATTGTAAATATTGATTCTGATTTAAAAGATGTTATTAATTTATATCATCATTCTTTTTCATTTAATTTATTTCACGTTTACCTTCCTTTGATTAAAGGTTATTTGGTTTCAGCAATTGAAACTGCCTTACCACTTAGTTTAAAAGTTGGTGTTATGGCTGAAATATTTGTTTCTGCCAATCGTGGAATTGGTAAACAATTATATTTCGCCCGAGTTCAAATCGATATGGTTAGTATTTTTGCCTGGACGCTTTGGATGGTAATCATTATTCTAGGCATAAACTTTATTTGTAAAAAAGTATTTTCATATCTAAAAAAATGAAGGTCATTTTCCAATGTTAATTCATTAGCTGACCTTCATTTTTATTTTTTGTTTAAATAATTGTTTTTTATATATTTAATTGTTTCATCAAGATTGCTATTGGCTAAATGCTCTAACATGTCTTTGATAATCTGATCTGTTTTTTCATTAATTACATAATAATGATGAGTCTTATTATAATAATCTAATGGTGCCGTAAAATCAAAATCACTACCGCGATATACCATCGTAGCCGCTACCCGATCACAAAACATTTCAACTACATATTTAATTGGCATCTCAATTGCAATAATACCATCACGCGTAAAATCAATCCAATATTCCCAATGATGTTTATTACGACCTTTATGATGTAACCAGGCACTACTATATCCTTTTTGCTGGCGTTCATTGCTGTTAGGTGACTTATAGCCTAAATAATATTTAGCTCCCGTAGACAACTCACACCACGAATACTTTGATAAATCATGAAGCAAGCCTTGTTTATACAATCCAAAACGAAAACATAATTTCATAACATAGTATTTATGTTTAGTTATTGTTTTTAAGTGCTTAATTAGTTTCACTATCATCACTTTCTTTCTTACCAATTTCCTCAACATCAGTTTCTCGATATCGAGTTGCAAAAATATCTTCCTGCTCATCAATTTCTACAATATCAGCTAAATCAGGCAATTCATCTAATGAAGTTAATCCAAAAGCATCCATAAATTCATCAGTTACCCCATAAAGAATTGGCATTCCTGGACTATCTTCACGCCCTACTTCTTTTATTAATGCTTTAGCAACTAATTTTCTAATCATCGCATCACAACCAACCCCACGAATATCTTCGACCCCTAAACGAGTAATTGGCTGATTATAAGCAATAATTGCCAATGTTTCTAAGGCCGCATTTGATAAAGTACTACTGCTTTGTTCAACCATTTTTTGATAATACATAAAATAATCTTCATTAGTAGCTAGTTTATAACGCCCACCAAAATTGACTAATTTAATACCTTTAAACATCTTATTTTCATATAGCTCAATAAACTGATCCATTAAAACAGTCGCTTCTTTTCTACTAATCTCTAGTACCCCAGCAATCTGTTTAATATCTATACCATCATCACCAGCTAAATAAAGCATACCTTCGATAATATCTAAATAATTGTTATCTTTCATTAAAGTTTCCCTTCTATATATATATCTTCAAATAATCCATTTTGAATTATTTCAACTTCTTTATCTTTAGCTAAAACCAAAATAGCCATAAATGTAACAATAAAATATGTTCGATCATAATGATCAAATAATTCTTCAAATTTAACTTTTTTATTTACCCTGGTTCTAAAGAAATCTTTTATTTGTGATGTTCTTTCATCAATTGAAATTTCTTTTTTAGCGATATGGGTATCTAATGGTTTCATTAACGCTTTACGTTGAAACATTTTTTGCATCGCCTTCATTAAATCATATACTTCTAAATCTTTAGGAATCATTGTACTAGTATCCACTACATATTCATCCATTGAAGCAGCTGGTTTAATGATCATTGTCTGACGATGTTCATATTGATTTTTGATATCATCTAAAACATCTTTATATCTTTTATATTCTATCAATCGTTTGATTAATGTTTCACGAGGATCTTCTTGATACTCATCATTAATATCAACCTTTTCTTTTGGTAATAACAGCTTACTTTTCATTTCAATCAAATCTGCTGCCATCACTAAATACTCTGACATTTCTTCTAGTTTTGAAGGATCCATTGCATGAATATATTGTAAATATTGATCAGCGATCACAGATAATTCTAAAGTTTCTAAATCCATTTCTTTTTCCTTGATTAAATGTAACAATAAATCAAGGGGTCCTTGAAAATCATCCATTATTACTTGATATTCCATCCTGTTTCCTCCTTATGACCTTGTTATTATAGCACAGATTTAAAATCATTAGAAGAACTAAAAAAACTGCAACTATGTTACAGTTTTACTACCTTTTTTCGTTTTCGGTTTTCGAATAATAAAATTCCATAACGCCTTACCATCAAACGGTATTAATGGATACAAATAAGAAACTCCTAGTGGTTTAATAGAAATTAAATAACCAATTAAAATAATATGAAAAACAATAAAACCAGCCCATCCCAATAAACCAACAAAAATAATCAAAAATATTTTAATATACTTATTAGTAAGTGATAATTCATAATTCGGTGTTGCAAAACCACCAACATCACCAATAGCACAAAATAATAAAATTTCTTCACTAAAAAAACCTAAATCAATGGCAAATTGTCCTAATAATACTGCTGCAATCATCCCCATAGCGTTAGATAAAGGAGTTGGCGTATGAATCGTAGCAATTCTTAATAATTCAATTGATAATTCCATCAATAAAACCTGACCTAAAAAATATATATCTAAATTTCCATGGCTACTTATTAAAAGCCACAATGGCACCAGATAAATTGAAAGTAATACAGCGCTACAACGAATTAAACGAATTAATGTACCAATAATTGGTGTTTGCCGATGTTCTTCAACATGCTCTAAAATTTCAAAAATAGTTGTTGGTAACATCATTACCGAAGATGAAGTATCACAAATTATCGCAATTTTACCATCTAATATATGGGTCGCAACAACATCCGGTCGTTCACTATATCTAACTAATGGAAACGGATTATAACTTTGATTTAATATGATTTCTTCAACCGCTCGGTCAGTCATAACTAAATCATCATTTTTTATTTCTTTAACTCGTTTAGTTACTGTATCTAACATCTGTTTATCTACAACACTATCTAAATAACAAACACAAATATCAAGCGGATTATTCTTTCCAATCGTATACTTTTGTAAGATCAAATCCATAGTTTTAATTCTTCTTCTAATTAATCCTGCACAAGTTAAAATTGATTCATTAAAACCATCCTTAGAACCACGCACACTTTTTTCTGTTTCTGGTTCTTCTACAGAACGATTGGGATAGCGTCTTGTATCAACAACATATTCTTTATCACGATAAGCAACTAAAGCACATCCTGAAAGCATGGCATATAATGCTTTTTGATGATCCGGTTCTTCAGTTATCGCTCCATTATTGATACAATCTTTTAATGTTTCCCCGCGATTATTCGTGATTCCTTCAACAATATAGGCCACCATATCATCGCCACATAGACTAGAAAGGAAACTAATTGATACTTTTTCATTATTATAGTCTAAGATACGGGTATTAATATCAAATGATGGATTTTTCATGATTTAGGTTTAGTAACTATCGCAACTAAGAAAGCAAATAAAATCGCACTACTAATACCCGCAGCCGTTAAATCAAAAATACCCATCGCTAAACCAAAAAAGCCATAATCTTTAGTAGCCGCCAAAGCTCCATGCATCAAAGAATGACCAAAGCTGGTAATCGGCAATAATGCCCCAGCATGAAATATTTCAACCAAACGATCATAAATATGAAACAAATCTAAAAATGCACCAATTACCACAAACAAACTTGTAATATGTCCAGGTGTTAACTTAGTGTATTCATAAATTAACTGCGCAATTACACAAACACCACCACAAAATAAAAACGCTAAAACATAATTCATCATTGTACTACCTCCAATGAAAAAGCATGGCCAATACAAGGAATACTTTGTTTTTGATTAGTCATTACTGGTGATAATAAAGCTCCCGTTGTAATTATTAAAATTCGCTTATATTTCCCTTCTAACATCTTAGCAAATAAATAACCAAATGTTACTAAGGCACTACAAGAAGGTCCACTACCGCCTTGATTAACATCCTGATTAGAATCATATAATAAACAGCCACAATCATCATAACAACGATATTCAATATTATTTTGTTTCATCAATTCTTTCATAATTTTTTTACCATAGGCTGATAAATCACCAGTTACAATTAAATCATAATATGAAGCCGATCTTTTTAGATCTTTTAAATGAGTAACTAAAGTATCAAAAGCAGCAGGAGCCATGGCTCGTCCCATATCATTGGGATCACTTTGATTTAAATCAACGACTCTACCTATTGTTATTGATTCTACTTTTACATTGCTAGGATTGTTATCTAAAATTACACTAACAGCACCAGTAGCCGTTGTTGTCATTGTTTCTTTGCGCTGCACACCATATTCAAGCGGGTAACGAAATTGTCTTTCAGCAGTAGCGTTATGACTACACACAAAACAATTAGCGTTATGAATACAATGATTTTCGATTAACATTGCAGCATTATCTATTACTAGTCCCATTGTTGCACAGGCTCCATACATCGCCATTAATGGTCGTTTGATTTTTTTAGCCATATAATTAGTTGCTGTTAATTGATTATTTAAGTCGCCACCCATATATAAATTAATATCTTCTTTTTTTAATTTTCCTTTTTTTAAAGCAAAATTTATTGCTTCTTCCAACATTGCAATTTCAGCCTGTTCATAAGAAGGATAACCACAATGAAAGTCAGGATAATGACGATCAAAATAATCACCTAAAGGACCATTAAATTCATCAATACCACATGTTGATCCAATTGAGCGAATATATACATTATTTAATCCCATCGAACTACCAGATAAGACTGATGACATATCGGATTCCTCCTAATACAAATGAAGCCACAATTCCAAAAGTTATTACCGTACCGCCAAGTTTAAACATATTAGCACCAATTCCAGTTACTAATCCCTCACTTTTAGCTTCTAAAGCACTAGAAGTCATACTATTAGCAAAACCAGTAATCGGAATAAAAGTTCCCGCTCCAGCTTTTTTACCTAGACGATCATAAATTCCTAGTCCAGTTAATATTGCAGCAATTAAAACAATAGTTATGATCATCATTGGTGTTGCTTCCTGTTGATTAATTTCAAAAATATTCATATATAATTCTAAGAAAAATTGCCCGATTACTCCAATAACACCACCATAAACAAAAGCATATATACAATGTTTTAAAACTGTTTTTTTCGGTTTTAAACTTTCTGCAATTTGATTATACTTAGATGTTTCCATTTTTATCACCTCACAATAAATATTTTTTCCACTAATAAAAAAAATAAACAAAAAAAGTGTAATCAATCGATTACACTTTAAGTTTCTTTAATATTCTTAAAACACTATATCCTAAAATGATATCCACTGGTATCATTATACATTCTTTAATTACTCGAATAAATAACGACAAAGTAAACGGTATTCCATACATTGCCTCTAACCAGTATGGCGTTAAAACAAAAGAAACAGCCATTTCAACAATTACAACTGAAATCAACCAGATATTAAATAAATAATACTCTTCTTCATTTAATTTCTTTTTATAAAAATGCATTACAATAAACAATATTGCAATCATTATTACGCAGATAATACTCATAATTATCTTAAAGCTAGTACTAATTGTAACTACATTATTAGAAATAGTAACTTGATTTAAACTAAACACATAGCTACAAGCACCAACAACTAAAACAATCAATAAAATCTTGATAACTTTTTCTAAATAATTTAAACGATTTTCTTTGATCGTTGTTACAATTAAGGAAGGTATTAAACATTGTAATACTGCATTTAAAGTAAATCCTAAAAATGGAAAACCGGTCGGGTTTACAAGCAACCCTACTAAATCAATAGCTATTCCAATAATATAACAATATCCCGGAGCTAATAATATCCCGGCTAACATCATAGGAATAACTTCGATAGAAATATTTAAGCTTTCAAAGCCAAATAACGGTATCATAATTGATAACCGATTTAAAATAGCAGCTAAAATAATGAACAAGGCTGCCAGCGATAGTGATTTAGCATCACTTTTAATCGGATATTTCCAGAAAACCAAAACTCCGATCAATACTAAAATAATTCCGCAAATAATTTGAATCATAATTGATTGCTACTTATTTACAATCTTTCCTGCTTCATCCTCATTTCTAGTCCACAGGCGTTAATTCCGATCAATGACCGTACATGCGATTGCTACTTAAAAGTAGACTCCCCCTTTTCTTAATCTATATACAAAAGTGTATACAAGAAACATAATACTATAAATATATTGTAGCTTCAATATAATTTACATCTTCACACTTTAAATAAGCTATTTTATTCAATTTTTTACATATATACGATATTTGTTTGCAACTTTTTTTAAAACATGATAAAGTCTTAACGTTGAAATAGATTAAAGAGGAGAAATTAAATGGAAAAATTTTTTAAATTGAAAGAAAACAATACCACTGTTTCAACAGAAATAATTGCAGGTATTACCACTTTCTTTGCAATGGCTTATATTATTGCGGTAAATCCAAATACATTAAGCCAATCTGGAATGGAATGGGGTGCTGTTTTCTTAGCAACAATTATTGCTTCAGTAATCGGGACTTTAATTATGGGTCTAGTTGCCAATGTTCCATATGCTCAAGCACCGGGAATGGGATTAAATGCATTCTTCGTTTATACAGTTTGCTTTGCATTAAAATTTACATGGCAACAAGCTTTATCAATGGTTTTTATTTGTGGATTAATTAATATTTTTATTACAGTAACTAAAATTCGTAAAACAATTATTAAAGCAATTCCACAATCTTTACAAAATGCTATTGGTGGTGGAATTGGTGTTTTCATTGCTTATTTAGGATTTTTAAATGTTGGTATGATTAATTTTGATTCTGGTGTACCAGCTTTATCAAATATGAATCAGCCAGTATTATGGGTATTTTTAATTGGTTTAGTTTTAGCTGTTGTTTTAACTATTTTAAAAGTTAAAGGTGGTATTTTAATTGCTATCATCATAACAACATTGATCGGGATTCCTTTTGGAGTAACATCAACAGCTGATACTGTTAGTTTTTCAGAAGCTTTAGGTGCTTTACCTTCTACTTTTGGGGTTATCTTTACTTCTGAAGGTTTACCTTCATTATTTGCTGATGCTTCTAAAATTCCTTTAGTAATTATTACTATTTTTGCATTCAGTATGTCTGATACATTTGATACAATTGGAACATTTATCGGAACTGGTCGTAAATCAGGTATCTTCTCAGCTGAAGATGAAGCTGCTTTAGAAAACAGTAGTGGATTTAGTTCAAAAATGGATAAAGCATTATTCGCTGATGCTACTGCAACTTCAATCGGTGCAATCTTTGGTACAAGTAATACTACTACATTTGTTGAAAGTGCAGCTGGTATCGGTGTTGGTGGTAGAACTGGTTTAACTTCTGTAGTTGTAGCAATTTGTTTTGCTTTAAGTGCCTTTTTATCATCATTTGTAAGTGCTATTCCTTCAGCAGCTACTGCACCAGCACTAGTTATTGTTGGATGCATGATGGTTTCATCATTTACAGAAATTAACTGGAATGATTTAGAAGAAGCTGTACCTGCTTTCTTTGCCGGAATCTTCATGGCACTTTGCTACAGTATCTCATATGGTATTGCTACAGCATTTATCTTCTATTGCATTGTAAAAATTATTAAAAAACAAGCAAAAGAAATTCATCCAATTATCGCTGTAGTAGCAATATTGTTCATTATTAACTTTATATTACTAGCGATCATTTAAACAGGGATTTTCAATTCCCTGTTTTTTTATAGACTAAATAACTTATAGTTAATAAAACTTCTAAAAAGTTAATAAACAGTAAATTGAAAATATAAAGTTAAATCATTACAATATAAGTAGAAAATTAAATGAAGGCATTTGTTTATGAAAATAAATGATATAATCCGTGAAAAACGTTTAGCAAAAGGACTTACCCACAAGAACAAATTGCAAATTATCTAGGCGTTTCCACTCCAGCTGTAAATAAATGGGAACGTGGAGTTTCCCAAACAAAAGGATATTAAGAAACAACCTGTGTTTACCTGCTTGCAGAATACTGATGTATAAGAGAATGGCACTTGAAATATAGTGTCTTTTTCTATATCTAATAAATTTTCATTAGATAACTGAAAAAGAATGACTGTTCGTTTCTAGCGTGATATAATTTTTGTAAAAGAGAACGATAAATTAGAATTGTAAAGGAGATTTTATGAGAATAACTTCATTAGTTGAAAATACGACTAAGTCAGAACTTAAAACAAAACACGGACTTTCCTTATATATTGAAACGAAATCACATAAAATTCTATTTGATTTAGGTTCAGATAGCACATTATTTGAAAATGCTATGAAAAGAAATATAGATATTTCAAAAGTGGATACTGTTATTATTTCTCATGGGCATTTTGACCATGGAGGAGCATTGAAAAAATTTTTAGATATTAATTCTGTGGCAAATATCTATGTGCAAAAGGAAGCCTTTGAACCACATTACAGTAAAACCTTATTTCTTAAAATACCAGTTGGAATTGATAGTAAGCTTAAATCTAATAGGCAAATCAAACTATTGAATGGTAATTATAAAATTGATGAAGAATTATCGCTATTTACAGTAAGTAAAACAAATAAATTTTATTCTCCTGCCAATAATGCTCTTTATGATAAAAAGGGCAAAGATACTTTTGTACACGAACAAAACTTGATTATTTCAGAAAATAAAGTAGTAGTTATTATGGGGTGTGGGCATTCTGGTGTTGTAAATATCATGGAAGAAGCAGAGAAGTATCAACCACATTTTTGTATTGGTGGTTTTCATTTGTTCAACCCACTTACAAAGAAAACAGTATCAAAAGAATTGTTAAACAGTATTGCAATGGAATTACAAAAGTATAAAGATATTGAATTTTATACTTGTCATTGCACTGGTGAAAAGGCATATCATTATCTATCTCAACAAATGGATAATATGAATTATATGTCTTGCGGTGATGTTATTGAAATCTAAATATATATTTAATTTTATAAAAGATTATTCGATTTTTTAGAAATGTAATTACAACTCCCAGTTTGTGTGGAAGATACGCTCAAAATCTCGCAAACCGACGGAGTGATCCGTCCACGGTGGCGGTCGTAAGACATAGCGCCACGCCAGCAAAGCTGGCGAGGGGCTGGTTCACTTCGTCGGTTGGGCGAGCGTAGCGAGCCTTATAAGCCCCCGTTATCTAACAAGGGGGGCACAAGTAACTGGAAACTATATTCCGCAAGGCGTAAAAATCCTTTGTTTATGCGCTGTAACAGCATTTCCAAAGTGTGATTTAAAATGCGCCTGCTTTACCATATAAATGGAATACTGCATATCTGAGGACAGTTGATTTCATATTGACTGTCCTTTTTTCATGCAACGAAACGAAAGGACGAGTGATTTATGAATAATGATTTTATACAGGAACTGAAAGAAAAGCGTGAACGCTATGGCGTATCACAGTCAAGGCTGGCGGTTGCCTGCAGTATCAGCCGTGAATACTATAACCGCATTGAAAACGGCAAGACACAGCTCACAGAAGCCTTAAAAGAGGAACTAAAGAAACAGATAGAACGCTTCAATCCAGAAGAACCGCTGTTCCTGCTCATTGATTATTTCAGAGTGCGTTTCCCTACTACGGACGCATTGACAGTAATACAGAGTGTTATGCACCTTAAAGAGAAATATTTTCTCCATGAGGACTATGGGAAATACGGCTATGAGGAAAGTTATCTCTTGGGTGATATTCAGGTCATGGTTTCCCACAATGAAGTGTTGGGTGTTCTTATGGAAATGAAAGGAAAAGGCTGTCGTCAAATGGAAAGCTATCTGCTGGCGCAGGAGCGAAGCTGGTATGATTTTATGCTGGACTGTCTGACTGCCGGCGGTGTGGTGAAGCGTCTTGACCTTGCGGTCAATGACCGTGTGGGTATCTTAAATATACCAAAACTGATTGAAAAATGGGAACGTGGCGAAGCTGTTTCCCGTTTCCGTGGGGAGAAAGGCTACAAAGGCACACAGAAAAATGGTGATGATATTCCAGAGAGCACAGGAAATACCCTCTATATCGGGTCTACAAAAAGCGAACTGTATTTCTGTCTATATGAAAAAGACCATGAACAGTACCACAAGAACGGTACAGACATGGAAACGACAGAAATCAAGAACCGTTTCGAGATACGTCTGAAGAATGAACGAGCCTATCATGCCGTTGCGGATATGCTGACCTATTATGATGTGGAGCGCACCGCCTTTTCTATCATCAATCATTATGTCCGCTTTGTTGACCGTGAGAACGGCAAGCCTAAGAGCAAGTGGAAATTAAATGCTGACTGGGCGTGGTTCATTGGGGAGCATAGGGAAAAAATAAGGCTGACTACACAGCCAGAGCCGTTCACTCTGCAAAAGGCGTTGAATTGGCTACACAGACAAGTCGCTCCGACACTGAAAATGGTGGAAGAACTGGACAAACAGAATAATACCACCATACTCCGTGATATGCTGGATAATACGGTACTAAAGGAAAAACATAAACATTTGTTACTACTGGAAAAATCAAAGCCAGAGGACAGGATAGATACCGCCGTTTCATCAGAAAATGACGGTATTTTTTGATTTCACGCAACAAAACCGCTTCTTCCGTACAGATATGAGGTGAAAGAAGAAAATTAACGATTATGAGGTTAGCAGACGGATAGTTGCTGTACCGATAGGAAGTGAAAAGAAGAAAATTCATTAGAAATTGCCAGAAATATATCTCTCATTTGTATTGATGATAGAGAGAGGAAAATGTTTGAAAGTTGGCAGTAACCGCAGTCGCTGGGTAGCTGTTAAGTGAAGAAAGATTTTTTCGCTTTTACTTGGCAGAACACCACTTCTGCCCCTGTATGGTACGAAAAGAAAAAACTTCTGAAATCTGGAAGCAAAAGACACTTTCCATTCCCTATATGGAGCGGAAAGAGGAAATCCGGTCGAGGATTGCCTGTATCTTATCTGTCATTCGTACTAATAGCGGAAAAAGAAAAGATTGTTTTCAATTTTGGGTATCAATCTTCCCTCTGCATAGCGAGTGTTAAGCGTAAAGAGGTTTTCTTCTTTCAACTGTTCTTTGACAAGTGAATACAGCAGTCAGATACGTTAGACAGCCAGCGAGCCGTAACGGGCTGGTACGCCATGACCTTTTTCCGGCAAAGCGAGCGATACCCTGCCAGCGTCCATAAAAGAGAGTTTGTCACTTCTCTTAGCCATGACCTGTGTTGTCTGATAATGATACTCCCGTACAGCCACAGCCTGAACGCTAGAAACGTCGCACGCAATGGGTACGGCTACATGAGAACCATGCAGAGGTGCAAGTCCTGTGGGCGTTGACAATCGCCGTCTGACTGCTTCAACAGTCCAAAACGAAAAGAGGTGATGTGTTATTGATAAAATGACAGAAAAAGAAGATACGGGAAATGCGACAGTCAAGAAGCGTCTGGCTTATGGAAAGACACGAATTATCATAAAAGAACATTTTTCAGAGCAAGGGAAAACGATTGACGAACTGTGGACAGATGTTCTTCTGGAAAAAGCAAAGCAGACAACAGCGTGAGAAAAAGGGGCAGAGATGAAAAATATATTGAATGAGGAAAAATGCCCGTGTTATACTTTATCTGCAAGCAGGTATTGTAAACATGGGTTGGTTATAGAGGAGGATAACTGACAATGAAACAACAGATTTACAATACTGCACTTTTATAAAAGTCAAGATAATTTGACCAATTTGTTGCAATTAAGTGTTCTCAGTTTTTTTAGGATTTAATTTATCTTTGATTCGATAAGATGGACCTGTGATATTAAATAAATATGAATAATGAAGAATCCTGTCTAATATGGCTTTAGTTATCATTTCATCATTTCCTAATATCTGTGGCCATTTATCAAATGAAATATTGCTTGTAAAAATAGTAGATCGTTTAGTATATCTTAAATCAATCAATTGAAAAAATAATTTAGCTTCCAGTGGTGTTATTTCATTAAATCCAACTTCATCAATGACTAGCAGCTTATACTTATAAAAGAGTCTTAGTTTTCTTTCTAATGTCCCCTCATTATATGCCTGTCTTAGTATATTGATTAATTTATTAAATTTAATAAAATATACACTATTTCTTCTTATAGCTACTGTATATGCAATTGCTATTGCCAAATGTGTTTTTCCAGTACCAGGGTTACCTACAAATACGATATTTGTAGCATTTTCATAAAAATCCGATTCAATAATGGATCTTATTTTTTCTTCTTTTATACCTGGCTGAAAATTAAAATCATAATCATCAACTTTTCTTAGAAAAGGAAATGCTGCTACTTTTACATTATAAAGTCTGTTATTCTCCTCTTTAGCTATCACTTCCTTATTCAGTATCTTATGCATTACATGCAGTTCTTCTTCAGCTATTTCATTATTCATTACTAATGAATTTAAATATGAATATGCTGATTTCAGTTTTAAATAATTCAATTGTTCCAGTACATCATTAGTCATTGTCATAAATTATATTCTCCAGTTCTTTTAATATTATTTGATTGCTTTCTTTAACTGCCTGCTTATCTGTTTTCTTATAATAAAGTTCATGTTCTTCTTTTATATTAAATTTATTATTAGTAATAGGATGTTTTTCAATAATTTTTCCGTTATAATATATAAGAAGTTCTTTGTTTTGGACCGCTAGTCCGACACGTTTTCCAATATATTCTTGTGGTAGGGAATATTTATTGTATTTATACTGGAATAGTGATTCATTTGTAACATAGACTTCATTTAATTTAAGGTGATACCTGCTTCTGATTTCTTTGCTGGGTAACGGAAGCAGATCACCTTTTTCTTTTTCTAAAAGAAAATTTCTAGGAAGCCTTGTTGCCTGTTGTTAATAGTAAAATAAAGATAACCAAAAAGGTTGGTATAATAATTACCAGTTTCGGCAATGAAAAACTATCCTAAGGTTATCTTTTTTGATAGAATCTTCTGTATTCAAATACAGGAGATTATTATGGAAAGAAATATTATAGGAGATTTATTAATTTTGAAACAAATGAATATTAAACCCAACTTTAGCGAACTTGCCAGAATCTACGATATGGATAGACATACAGTAGCTAAATACTGGCGTGAAGGAGGAATAAAAAAAGTGGAACGTAAACCTAGAAAAAGTATTCTGGATAAATATAGCGATGAAATCACTAGATTGTTTGAGAAGCCTGGTGTTCATAAACGTGCTGCATATGAGTATCTTCTAGACAGGTATGGTGAGGACAATATCGGAACTTACAATAATTTTAAATATTACACTTGGAAACGTGATATGAAGCCACAAAAAACTGTCAAGCCTCATGTCAGATATGAAACAAGGCCTGGCCAACAATTGCAGGTAGACTGGAAAGAAAATCTTAGAATGACGACCATTCATGGTGAAGTCATAGAATTCAATCTCATGACATCTACACTTGGCTATTCACGTGAACATATATTTGTCTATACCAAAGGAAAAACAACTGAAGACTTCCTTAGATGCATCATCGATACCTTATACAGGCTTGGAGGAACCCCTGAACATATACTTACTGACAATATGACAGCTGTAGTGAGCATTACTAATGGCTCTAAAAGAAAGCATCAGAAAATCAGAGCCTTTGAAAAGGATAGCGGCATGAAGATAAGGCTATGCAAAACAAGAAGTCCACAGACAAAAGGAAAAGATGAATCAGCCAACAGATTCATTTCCTGGCTGAATGCATATGATGGCGAGATTGAAAATGAAGAAGAACTTATCCATCTTATTGAAAAGATCAATAGACGAGTCAATAACACCATCAATCAGACAACGAATATGCCGCCGCATGTTCTCTTTGAAAAAGAAAAGGAATATCTCAGACCCTTACCAAACAAAGTGATGCTCGATAGCTATGTAGATAATGTCATTACGCAGATAGTGCCACCAACACTACTGGTTACCTACAATGGATCTGGATATTCCGTTCCTACAAAGTTTATCAACAAAAGAGTCAAGCTAGTACCAATTGAAAATAAACTTTATGTATATTTTAACACAGAACTTGTGACAGTACATCAAATAAACAAAAATAAATTCAACTACAAACACGATCATTATCAGGAGGCACTGCATCATACAATCTGCAACAAGGATATAGATATCGATGCAATTGCAGAAGAAAATTTAAAACTGCTTGAAAGGATAGGTAAATAAGGATGGCAACAAACTATAACAGGCTCATGAACAATCTGGAAACATTGAAGCTCGATCGCATAAGAGAATATTTAGATACATATATAAGCATGGTAAATGAAGGAAAGAAGGATATGGTGGAAGCACTATATGAACTGACTAATTTTGAAATGGAACTTAGGAATGAACGAGCGATGAACGCATGCGTGAAGGTGGCCAATTTCCCATATATAAAAACATTTGAGGATTTTGATTTTTCATATCAGCCTTCGATCAGCAAGGAGCAGATACTTGATTTTAGAAATCTCAGATTTATGGAAAAAACAGAAAATATTCTTCTCATTGGAACCCCAGGTGTAGGAAAAACACATCTGGCGACATCAATTGGAATAGAAGCAGCGAAAAACAGAAACAGTACATATTTCATAAACTGCAATGATCTCATCCTACAGCTAAAAAGAGCCCATCTAGAAAACAGACTAGAAACACGATTGAAATTCTTTGCAAAATATAAGCTACTTATCATAGATGAGGTAGGGTTTCTTCCGCTGGATAGCGAATCATCGAATCTTCTTTTTCAATTGATAACAAAAAGGTATGAGAAACATTCAACAATCATAACAACCAACAAATCACTGTCACGATGGGGAGAGGTTTTTGGTGATAATGTATTAGCGAATGCAATCTTAGACAGACTTATTCATCATTCACATATCATAAATATCACAGGAAGGTCATATCGAACAAAGGATAAGATATCCATGATTGAGGATGATGATCATAACAACCAGAACTGGTGAAAATTAAACTAACACTTTTGGTAAATTTTATATTGACATTAACACCTGTGAGGAACGTTCATTATCCTCGTTATTGATTATTTCCAGTTTGTCATGTATATCAGATAATCCGCTATAATAACCGTTATAATTTTTAAGCTGATCCACTATTTTATTTTGTGTCTCAGTTTTTCCTTTGGTTTGAGGTCTATATGGCATACATGGCATAGGTGTTATTCCATAATCTTTACAGAATTCTTCAAATTTACTGTTTAATAAAGCTTTATCATCAGCTGATTTACGAGGCTTTTCTACAAATGCTTTAAGATTGTCAATGACCAGTTCTTTAGGAACACCACCGATTTCTTCAAATGCCTGGGCTAAAAATATTAACAGGTTATCAGTTGTAGGTTTTAATATTACCTGCCTGTAATTATATCTTGACCATGATAAAGTCAGAGTAGGAATATATACTACTGTCTGCGTGCCATTTTTATCTGTAAGTTTAACTTTTTCTTTCATATCGAACTGAGCCTGTTGACCAGGATTGGTTTCAAAACGTTCGATAAAAGAATCGGTTCTGTTATTTTTAAATTTACTATTGAGCTCTTCGTTATCCTTAATGTATCTGAAAAATGTCGAACGTGTACAGGTGATACCATGTTCACGTTTCATAAAATAATAAATATGATCGATATAATCAAAATTTCTCTGTTCATCACACAAATATTTGTATATAAGATCTTTATAATCATCTAAATATCTTTTTCTGTTTCTTGTTTTTTTAGGTGCGATACCGTTTAGCCTTCTGCTTAGTGTTTTTCGGCTACAGTTTAATTCTCTTGCAAGTTTAGAAACATTCAATTTAATTTTTCCTTCCTTATAGGCTCTGCTTAACATTAAAGCCTGATCCAAATTATTTATTTTAATGACTGCTGTATTCAATATAATTCACTCCTTTACAGGAAAGAATTATATCAAAAAAGATTACCCTGATTAATGCAAAGTGTAACCACTTATCTGCAACAATTTGGGTAATCTTATTTTAACTTTTATAACTTTATCTTAGGCTGAGCCGTGATGATGAATTACAGGGGGAAAGCTCCAGTATCACGACACAGAGAAGTATGCTCCGCTCCTATGCCAGAGAACACCATTTGAACGTTATTGACGAGTACATAGATGACGGGTGGTCGGGAACAAACTTTGACAGACCGGATTTTCAGCGCATGATTGCAGATATTGAAGCCGGAAAAATCAACTGTGTAGTTACAAAAGACCTCTCCCGTCTTGGCAGAAATTACATTATGACGGGGCAGTACACGGAACTGTACTTCCCCAGCCATAATGTCCGCTACATAGCGGTTGACGACGGCGTGGACAGTGAAAAAGGCGAGAGCGAAATTGCACCGTTTAAGAACATCATCAATGAGTGGGTGGCACGAGATACCAGCCGTAAAGTAAAATCCGCCTTTAAGACAAAATTTGCAGAGGGCGCACACTATGGGGCATATGCTCCGATTGGCTACAAGAAGCACCCGGAAATCAAAGGGAAGATTATCCCAGATGATGAAACAAGGTGGATTGTGGAGAAGATATTTTCACTTGCCTATCAGGGCAACGGCGGGGCGAAAATCACAAAGACGCTGATTGAAGAAAAAGTACCCACTCCCTCTTGGATAAACTACCAGAGATACGGAACATTCGCACATATCTTTGCAAATGCGCCGGAGAGCAAGCGTTACACATGGACAATAGCACAGGTCAAGACGATACTGAAAAACGAAGTCTACATAGGAAACAGCGTGCATAACAAACAGTCTACTATTTCTTTCAAGAACAAGAAGAAAGTCCGCAAACCGGAAAGTGAATGGTTCAGAGTGGAGAATACCCACGAAGCGATCATTGACAAGGACGTGTTTTTCCGTGTACAGGAGCTTATCAAGTCCAGACGCCGACAGAGAAAGAACAAGGAAACACAGATATTCGCCGGACTTGTCAAATGCGCTGACTGTGGCTGGTCTATGAGGTTTGGGACGAATACCGCCAACAAAACGCCTTACAGCTATTACGCTTGCAGTTTTTACGGACAGTTTGGAAAAGGCTACTGTTCTATGCATTATATCCGCTATGACGTGTTGTATCAAGCGGTACTGGAAAGACTTCAATTCTGGGCGAGAGCCGTACAGCAGGACGAGGAAATGGTCTTGAAAAAGATACAGAAAGCTGGAAACGCACAGAGATTGCAGACAAAGAAAAAAGCAGAAACGGCACTGAAAAAGGCAGAGAGCCGACAAAAGGAAGTTGACCGCTTGTTCCTGAAAATGTACGAGGACAGAGCCAGCGGAAAGATAACAGAGCGTAATTTCGTCATGTTATCCAGTAAATATCAGCAGGAGCAGATAGAACTGGAAAAACAGACAGCAAGCCTAAGTGAAGAAATACGAAAAATGGAACAAGAAATGATAGGCGCAGAGAAATGGGTGGAACTCATCAAAGAAAATGCAGTACCTAAGGAACTGACCGCTACACTGCTCAATACCATGATTGAGAAAATCCTAATCCATGCGCCGGAAATAGATGATAATGGCGAAAGGACACAAGAAATCGAGATATACTATCGCTTTATCGGAAAAATTGATTAAAAATCGGATTGATATTTTTAACTAAGGGAAACCGGGATCTCATATCCTGATATCGTTTTATTACCTGCTCTTTTATCTTTTCAAGATATTTTATCAAAAGAAGAAATTACATTGTTTTTAAACAAAGTTTCTGAAGTGATAGATAAAAGTGGTTTTGAAGCTGGCTATGTATTAGCAACTGAAAAATTAAAAGAATTTCCAACTTGTGATTTATTAATAATCAATTTAGCGATGTTATTAGATGGTGCTTTAATTCTTTGTAAAAATCAACGATTAAACGAAAAATATCATGATAAAATAGAAGAACTATATTATAGAGCTGCTCAAAGTGATGATATTGCTATTAAAGAGCAGGCACTAGTACATTTAATTTCTAAAGCAATGGAAAGTCAAGATTATAACCACGCCCAAGAAATGCTTAATACAATTTCAAATAAAAATCCAATAAACAAAGAGCAGATTCAAGCAAATATCTACATTGCTCAACAAGAAACAAAAAAAGCTGCAAAACTGATAGAAGAAAAACTTTTAGCTACCACCTATGAAATTCATACATCATTAATGACCTTAATGGAAATTGCTCTTAAAGAAAACCGTTTAGAGGATGCAAAATATATTGCTGATGTTGATAAACAAGCAGCTAAATTATTTGATTTATGGCAATACAATTTTTATCTTGCTCATTTTCAGCTTTATAGTACTACAAAAAATAAAGCTGAATTATTAAAAATACTTTTGTTGATGCTAGAATCACTTACTAAAAAATGGGATATTAACAGTTCACCTTTGTATCAGCATATTAAAACCAAAGAAGTTGATAATACATTTACAGCAAAGTTACAAAAAACAATTCTTCAATCAATTGGTACTGATAAAAATACTGAATTTTTAAAAGATACTCCTGAATTAAAAGAGTTAATTAGGAAAATAGATCTTAAATAATTCCAGCTTTAAAGATAATGGGTAAAATCTAACGATTTTACCCATTTAATTCATTTAAAATATAATTTCTAACTTTAGAAATAAAATATAATGAACCAGTTACAAAAACTGTTCCTTGATGATGTAATGATTCTTTAATTGCCTGTTTATAATCAGGCTGAATTTTAACCTCAAACCCTTTAGCTAAATCTTTAGCAGTACTAGCGCGAACATGTTCAAATTCACATATAGTAATATCATCAGTTAACTGCAATAGTTTTTCAATCATATGCTTATAATCTTTGTCTCTTAAAGCACTAAAAATAATTTTAATATTATCATATTTTTTTGCACATTCATAAAAGGCATCAATTCCTTCTTTGTTATGAGCACCATCTACAATAATTACTGGATTAATATGTACCATTTCAAAACGTCCTGGCCATTTAGCATTATACATTCCTTGTAATAAATCATCATCACTAAAACTAATTAATTGATGTTTCTTTAAATACAACAAAGCTTCTAATGCTAAGGCACTGTTTTTAATTTGATATAGAGCTGGAGTATCTAAAATAATATCATAATTACGATAACGATAAGCAACATTATTACCATCAATAATATTAGTAATTGGCTGTACTTGTAATAATTGACTATGATGTTTCTTACATACTTCTTTAAATACTTCTAAACACTCTGGTTTTGTTTCTCCAGTTAAATAATCAATGCCATCTTTAACTATTCCGGCTTTATTTAAGGCAATACTTTGATAATCATGTCCTAAATAATCAACATGATCTAAACCGATATTAGTATTAATAGCCAGCATTGGTTTAATGATATTAGTCGCATCTAATAAACCACCTAATCCAACTTCAAAAATAGCTATGTCAACGTTATTTTCAATAAAATACATAATGGCAATAAACACTTCAATTTCAAACATTGAAATTTCATATTTTAACCATAAATCAACATAACGATTAGCATATTTGACCATTGTTTTATCATCGATAAATTGATCGTTGATACGAATAATATCTAATCTAGAATATAAGGCTGGAGAAGTAAAAGTAGCTACTCTATATCCAGCTTGTTTTAAAACTTCTTTTATATAATTTGTAGTTGAACCTTTACCATTAGTACCCCCAATATGAATACAATCAAGAATTAGCTGGGGATTACCTAAATCATCCATATATCTTTTAAAATTATCCAAACTATAAACACGGTCTTTTTGACTATTAATAAACTCAATAACCTGGTCATAGTTTTCAAATTGCTGCTTAACTTCTCTTTTTTTTACCATTGGATAATATGAAATACCATCCTTTTTTATTAGATTATCAGTTAATTCAAATCCAGCTTTTAAATAAAAATCCTTAGCTTCGATTCCCGAATTAACTGACAAATCTCCTAATACTAAATTATCAATAATTTCTAATAATTTAGTTCCAACTCCTAAATGTTGATAACTATCTAAAACAAATAACAAACTTAAATGATTATTATTTGAAAGTGTAGCCATAGCTACGATTTGATCATTTTCTAAAGCAACATATGTTAAATTATGTCGATCTAAATAAAAAGATTCCTGATTAACTTGATTGAAACTATCAATTCCTTCTTGATCATAATCATTAAATATATGTTTTTTAGCAACTTTATCGACTAATAAAATAACTTGATTAATTTCTTTTTTATCTAATAATCTATATTCCATTTTCTTCACCTTAGATAATTATAAAATAAAAGAAGTGGAACTACCACTTCTTTTTTAGAATTTTTCAAATTGATCGATATTCAAAACAAATACTGTTGCTCCTCCAACAAGTACATCAACCATTATTGGGGTAAAAAATTCACCCATTTCAGTTGGCGGAACAGTTGGTTCTTTTTCCACTCTTTTTTTCGAATGGGCTTTAATTATAGAAATACAGTCTTCAACTTTATCATCATTAGTTCCAACAAAAAATGTTGTATTTCCTTTCTTTAAAAATCCTCCAGTCGTAGATAGTTTAGTTACGAAGTATCCATTTTCAGTAAGCGCACCTTGAACTGCTGAGCTGTCATCAGAATTAACAATTGCGATTATAAGTTTCATATTGACTCCTCCTTGTACTCCTTGTATATATTATAACACTTATTATTTAAAGTTAGTACAAATTTATTGATTAAAGTATGGTATTATGCATGATTGGTAAAAATATTGTTTCATATTCATTTAGCACATAACTATCAGTCATCATCGATAAATAATCAGTTACAATTAATGCCGGATCATTTTTAGCATATTCTGGTGTCATTTTACTTACAAACATTTTTATTTTACAATCATGATTATTAACATCTGTTAACTCTTCATAATATACATCATATAACTGATTGATCATCCGCATTAATTTTGCATTTTCTTTAACTAAAACAGGATGATGATGAACATTAGCTGATAAAAAATTCATCATTGTTAGTAAGGCATCAAATACTTCTGGTGAAAAGCTTAAATAAGGTTTTTCATAACTATGAATCACTAAATCACCAATTAGACGATTAATCATTGATTTATTATTATGTCCTAAAACCTTAGTTGCCTTTCTAGGCAAATCATTTTCCTTTATCAATCCTACTTTAATAGCATCTTCAATATCTTTACCAATATAAGAAATTATATCTGATACCCTAACAACACATCCTTCTAAAGTCATCGGACGTATTTTTTTACTAATATCTTTTTGATACCAGCAATCATTATATTCTTTCCAAAACTGGGCTATTGTTTTATCATAATCTGGCATATATTTTTTAGATAACATCTCACCATTATGACATAAAATTGCATCTAATACTTGTAATGAAACATTATAGCCAATCCCGTCTCGTTCAATAAACAAAATATTTCGTACACTATTAGCATTATGACAAAAATGCCCAAATCCTTTATTCTGTAAAATTATATCTAAAATCTTTTCACCAACATGTCCATAAGGAGCATGCCCTAAATCATGGCCTAAAGCTGCTGCTTCAATCAAATCTGTATTTAAACCTAAACACTTACCAATTTGCCGAGCTATTCGACTTACCCATTGAACATGAATTGAACGTTTGGAAATATGCGCGTTATTAAAAAAAGATAGTGCTTGAGTTTTATCGACATAACGCTGATATGATTTAGAATATAAAATACGATCTACATCTTCTTCAAAAGGCCAACGAATATCAAATTCTTCTTGTTGTTTTAATGGTGATTTTATTTTTATACAGTCGCGATTTTTAGTTGCATATAATGAAAGCTGATTGTCAGCTTCCTGCGTCATTTTTAGTGTATTTTTAATAACTATTTCCTCACTTTTCATTTTCATATTCCCTTTCTAATTACTAAAATATATCTATAGTATATTAAAAAAGAATAACATTTATACCTAAAGGAAATAAAATAACTATAAAAAAACAAAAGCTTTTTGATACCTATCATTGCTTTTGTTTTTTATAAAGTTTTATTGTAGTTAATAATTATAAATAATATCTATTTTAAATATCATTACCTTTAATCTTTTCAATGATACTCTTATTTTTGATTAGTTTATATAATAATATTGACGCTAAAACTGCAATTAATAATGATATAAGTGCCATTGAGATAATAGTAATGTATGAAATCTTGAATTCTTTTATATATGTGTATTGATAATAATAAAGCAGACCCTCAATTCCTATTATCAATGGAGTAGAAATGATTATTGCAATTATTACCAGACTCAGATTTTCAAAGAAAATCATTTTTTTCATATCACGATCATCTATACCTAGTGATTCTAAAATTGCATAATCATTTTCTCTTTCATATGAATTTGAAATAATAATTATCGCTAAATTAATAATACAAACTACTAATGCTAAATATGCAATCATCTTTGTAGTTTTACTTGTTAATGTTAAATATTGATCAGGCTGATTTTTTTCTGTCGATACTAAATATTTACTAATAAATTCATCGCTTAAAATTTCTTTTTTTAAACTGCTACGATCATCTGTATCTATTTTAAATAGAATATTTGTACTATTAGCATTAGAAAATTCCATTTCCTGATACCGTGATAAATAGTAATCATATGGGGCTAACATATATATACATAATCGCTCTGGATCTTGCAAAGCTGATTCATAAACATCTGTAATTCCAAAATCATCAAGATCATACATACCGTCTATTTTTGCTGTAAAATCCAGTTTTTCCTGGATCCAGGTCATCTCATCTTCGATAAGATATTCATATGACATTGTTATCGTTATAGTACCATCATTAAAAATCGGAATATCTCTGCTGTTTCTTGTTCCTTCAGTTATAATCTTTTTATTTAATAAGATTGGTTCACTTTGTCCGGTTACCTCTTCTAATACTTTTTCATCAATTCCTATAAAACGCATAGTTACATTATTAGTTTCCGGAGTAGTAAATGATGATAAATATTCATCACTGTATTGATCAAATGGTAAATTATTGATATTTTCAAAATCAAAATCAGCACTTATAGTGGTTTTATTCTGGGGTTGTTTTTCTTTAATTGTCTCAATTAATTTATTAAAATCATCTCTATTTTGATAAAAATCATATATACTACAATCAACATATAAAGCATTCATATCCATCGTTTCTTGAAGATATTGTTCATTAATACTGGCATTGTAATTAGTCACATTTAAAAATACGATACAAAAAATCAAAGTTATTAAAACAGACAAATATTTCTTTTTATCCATTTTCATATACGTCGTCGCTAATGCCAGACTAGTATTTTTACAGCTTTTAAGAATGGTTTTACGTTTTTTAGAAAAACTGTTCTTTTGATATTTTGCTGTTTTGAATAAATCTATTATGCTGATTTTTTTAATCCCTTTAAGCGCTGACAAACCAGCTAATGATAGAACGATCGTAATAACCAAGGCTACTATGATAGTCACTAGCGGTATTGAAACAAATGCTACTGGAAAAGAATTATATTCACTTTCTAATGAATAAGCAACCAGATTATCTCGCAAGGTCTTCATTATAAAATTACTGGAAAATATTCCAATCAGCAATCCTGGTATTGCATACAAGATAGCCTCAATTATAGCCAACAGTTTTAAATCATTAAATGAAGCACCGACACTTGATAATATACCAAAATTGCGCTGTCTTTTTTTAAAGCTCATCGAAAAGATATTTTTCAATGTAACATACATTAAAATAAATAAAACTATAAATATTATAATATCTGTTTTAGCTATATTACTGAATGAATATGGTAAATGTCCTGTATATACTTTTATTATTGCTTCATCATGATTTAAGCCAGCGTTATCAGTATTTTCAATTAATATTTGCAGCTTACTTAACTGATCATTAGAAATAGCATCTGTTTTTACATATACTGTATAATAATCTGCTTTTTTAGATGATCTGGTAATAATTCTATCATAAAAGTCACCTGTATCACTACTTGCCGCCACTCCCTGAATAATACCACTGACTTTTACAGTTTTATCATATTTTTTCTTTGGATCAGCAGGATCTGTAACTTCCATAATTATCGTATCACCGGTTTTAAATCCGGTTTTATTATTATATGCTCTGGTAATTAAGACTTCATTTTCATTTTGAGGATAATCACCATCGTATAAATACATCGGTAATAAATCAAAATTAGAATAACTAATCAGTTCAACATGATAATACTCATCAACATCACTGTAACCAATAGTACTGGTAACAGTCGTTTCTTTTATATCAGTAATATCCTCGATTTGATTTTCTATATCATATGAATCAGATGAATAATATAATAACCAGTCACCAGTTATTTTTATAGATGTATCATAATCATAGTATGCATTAGTAGTCATATTAGTTGTAAGAGCATTGATTAAAAATACACATATTGTAACAGTACATAATGTAAGCAATGATCGAATCTTGTCTTTTTTTATAAACTGTATGCTTATTTTTATTAAAAATCTTAATTTTTCAAGTTTCATATTCTCTTAGCTTTCCCTGCTCTAAGACATAAATTCGATCACAGTTTTTAGCAAGTTCTAAATCATGTGTTACCATGATTATCGTTATATCATTTTGATGATGGATCTTTTTTAAATAATCTACTACGATCTTAGAATTTTCACTATCTAAATTTCCTGTCGGTTCATCTGCCAATAATAGTTTTGGTCTTGTTATTAGTGACCGGGCTATTGCTACTCGCTGCTGTTGTCCTCCTGAAAGTTCAGATGGATAGGCATCCTTTTTATTATTTAACTGCAATAATTGTAATAATTCATCTAAATACTGCTGATCTACTTTTCGATTATCAAGTTTAAGTGGCAAAATAATATTATCAACGACATTTAATACCGGTAATAGATTATAGAACTGATAAATGATACTAACCTGTTTGCGACGATAACTAGCCATTTTTTTATAATCATAACTGCTTATTTCATTATCATCTAAAAATATTCTTCCAGAATCCGCTTTATCAACGCCACCAATAATGTGCAGCAATGTTGATTTACCACAGCCAGAAGTTCCGACAATTCCGATAAATTCATTTTGTTCAACTGTCAAATTCAAATTATCGAGGACAGTTAAATCATTAGCATCATGATATGTTTTTTTCAAATTTTCAATTTTTAATCGTGTCATATCCTTTCCCACCTTTTGATTAGATACAATAAAATAACAAATTTTTAAGATTTAAAGACTTCAATTTCATCGGTGTAGTACTTTTCAGCAAATGGCTTGAAATGCCAAAAAGCATCTTGATTTTCAGGACGGATAATTAAATCTGCATAATTGTTTTTATAATACTGGTCAGCTAATACTTCTAAGATAACTTGTTCATCAATGGTATCATCGGATAACAAATCATTAATGGTTTGATTTACAGTAGTGTAATATAAACCGTTTTTGGATGCAATCTGTATATGATTCTTTTTACATTCATCTTTTGAAAGAACATATATCTGTGGTTCTGTTGTCCAATTACATAAACCTAAATATTCTGCAGCCGATATCAAACAAAGAACGTATTCTGTACCTGTTAAAACTTTCCGAAAGTATTGAGATTTGTACTGGCTGGCGTTCCATGCAGGAATATCTTCTATAATATGTGGTGTCATATGGCATTACCTCTATTTGATTAAAAACAATAAAATAACATATTTTAAAATTATTAAGATTCAAAAGCTTCACTAACCATTTTAATCAATTTCCTTTTATATTATATAATATTATTAAAATTATTTATATTATTACCTCTACTTATAGTATATCATAATATTTTTAGATATCAATATACATTCAAAAAAGTATTGATAAAATCGCTATTTTTCAATGCATAAGTCTTTTTTTGCTCTACATTTATATAAAATTACAAACTTTTATAATAATAATTAAGAGGATTAATTAACTAATTAATTCTAATCAAACCTCTTTCATTATGACCAGTTCTTTTGGTGATTTGATCTTGCCATATTCAGTTTCATCAAATTTCTGTTTACACGCTTAAAAAGTCGCTACAGTTCTTTTCTATCACTATCAACTACTTGTAGCTGGTTTATACTTAAATCATGTCATATCTAAGATACAAAAAAGCTATTTGCTTGAATAAACAAATAGCTATTTACGCCATAATGACGGTGAAAATAATAATAATAGTGGGAAAATTTCTAATCTTCCAGCAAGCATATCAAATGATAGAACAATCTTTGATAAATCACTTAAAGATGAAAAGTTTCCAACTGCCCCAACGACTTCTAATCCTGGTCCAACATTATTAAAACATGTTGTTACTGCTGAAAAAGTCGTTTTAAAATCAAAATTATTTAAGGCTACTATTAATAAAGATACTGCAAACAATGCCAAATATACTGCCAAATAAGCATGAATGTTACGATTTACATTTTCATCTACTGGTTGTCCTTCAAATTCAACAGTTTTAATACTATGGGGATGGACTAGTCTTCTAATTTCATTACGTGCATTTTTGAAATAAATAACTATACGTGAAATTTTTATTCCACCACCTGTTGATCCTGAACAAGCACCAATAAACATCAAAGCCAACAATATCATTTGTGAAAATAGTGGCCAGGTATCATAATTATAGCTAACATATCCGGTAGTAGTAATGATAGATCCAACTTGGAAGCTTGAATATCTAATTGCCTGTAAAATTGAATCATACATAGGTAAAGTATTAATTGCAATTAATACGATTGCTCCAAAGATAATTAATAAATACCAGCGTAATTCTTCACTTCGCATTACTTCTTTAATACGACCTAGAATTGCAAAATAAATTAGATTGAAGTTAATTCCAAATAAAATCATAAAGACTGTTAAAACGCCTTCAATATAAGCACTATCCCAATACATAGCACTATTATTTTTAACCCCAAAACCACCTGTACCAGCGGTTCCAAACGCCATTAATATACTATCGAATAATGACATTCCACCAAATACTAATAAAATGATTAAAATAATAGTTAAAACTGCATAAATAACATAAAGAATTCGGGCTGTTAATTTAACTTTAGAAACTAATTTACCTACTACTGGTCCAGGTACTTCAGCTTTTAAAATATGTAAAGATCTACCTGAAGCAATTGGAACAAACGCAATTACAAAAACCAATATTCCCATTCCACCTACCCAGTGAGTGAAACTACGCCAAAATAAACCAGTATGGCTCATAGCTTCAACATTAGTTAAAATTGAAGATCCGGTTGTAGTAAAACCAGAAACTGTTTCAAAAACAGCATCTACATAAGAAGGAATTTCACCACTTAAGCAAAAGGGAATTGCTCCAACTAAAGAAACAAGTATCCACCCTAAAGCAACAATAACGAATCCTTCACGAGCATAAATATTTTTTTTCTTTGGTTCTTTTTTAGAAATCAAAAAGCCAATAATAATAATTGCAATTCCAACACCGGCATAGCATATGCCTGTCTTTTCTTGATAAATTAAAGATACAATTACCGGAATAAACATCAATATTCCAGTAATCATCAATAATTTTTCAAGTGCATAAACAATCATCTTTTTATTCATCTTAACTAGCTCCTTAAAATATCATTAAGACTTTTCATTGTTATTCCTTTTGAAATAACAATCACATGATCGTCTTTTTCAATGGTAGTATTTCCTTTAGGAACAATTATTTCATCACCACGAGAAATTGTAGCAATTAAAACATTGTTATTTAAAGATAATTCATTTAATGTTTTACCTAAGAATTTGATCTTTTCAGTAGCTACAAACTCACTAGCTTCAACTTCACCATCAACAAGTTTATATAATGTTTTAACACTTGAATCGTCATCTTTATTCATCTTAGCACGCACATAACGAATAATTTGTCCCGCAATTATTTGTTTTGGTGCAACAATACTATCAACTTTTAAACTATCAGTTAATCCAGTAAAGTTCATTCTAGTTACTTTAGCAACCGTTTTACGGCGATATAAGTTTTTAGCATATAATGAAAGAATCAAGTTTTCTTCATCTAATCCCGTCAACGCCAAGAAAGCATCAGTATTTTCGATTCCTTCTTCAAGTAAGATTTCTTCATCACTACCATCAGCATAAATAATAGTAGCAAATGGTAATTTTTTTGATAACTCTTTACAACGTTCTAAATCCTTTTCAATTATTTTAACTTTAATTCCAGCAATCGCTAAAAACTTAGTTAAATAATAAGCAATTTTGCCACCGCCAACAATTAAAACATTTTTAACACGATGGGTATTGATTCCAACATCTAAACAAAAATGAACTAAATCACGATGTGCTCCCGTAATATGTAAATGATCACCAGCTTTAATCATATAATTACCATCTGGAATTATAACTTCTTCATTATGGCTTACAGCACAAACTAAAATATTAGTTTTAGAAACATTATGTAGTTCACTTAACGAAACACCTACTAGTTTACTTTCTTGATCTACATAAAATTCAGCCAATTCAACTTTACCACGAGCAAATGTTTCTACTTTTACTGCTGATGGGAAAGCTAAAGCTCTTCGAATTTCACTTGCTGCCTCTAATTCTGGATTAATAATCATTGAAAATCCTAATTGATCACGCATAAAATCACGTTGTCTTAAATAATCTGGATTTCTAACTCTAGCAATCGTATGACGAGTTCCCATCTTTTTAGCCATTAATCCAGCTAAGATATTTAATTCATCAGAAGCTGTAACACAAATAATTAAGTCAGCATCTTCAACACCAGCCTCCATTAAAATGTCATATGAGCCTCCATTTCCAACAACACCAATAACATCATATTGATTTACAACATCATCAATTTTTTGCCCATTTGTATCAATGACAACAATATCATGATCTTCATTGGACATGTGCTTGATCAAAGTCTTACCAACTTTCCCAGCACCCAAAATGATAATATTCATAATAAAAAAACATCCCCCTTGATATATTTATTTTAGACAATTTTGACATATTTCTACCTAAGTTGCAACCTTTACTAATCAAACTTTACAATATCATAACAATTCAAAGCTTAATAATAATTTCATTTTATCTTAATACAATTTTAATATCATTTTTATATGTAAAACCTTAAAAAATAATAAAAAAATAGCATTTTTATTTTTTTATATAAAAATGCTATTAAGATAATATAAAGAATATTCTCATTTAAAAATCATCTTTTTAATCAAAAAACAAAGTAGAAATCTCTACTTTGTCATATAATCAAATTTCTCTAATTCCTTAGTTTTTCCAATAACCAAAAAGTAATCGCCATCTTGAATCTGGTATTCAGGAACAACGTCTAATGATAACTGCCCATCTTGACCATGTTTTAAACCAATAACATTCATTCCATATGCTCGCCGAACATTTAACATTACAAAGTTTTTACCAACCCAAGATTGTGGTGCTTTAATCTCAATTAATGAATAATCATCATCTAATTCTACTAAATCAACAATACTTTTACGAAGTAAGCTTTTAGCAACCTTTATTCCCATTTCCTTTTCAGCTCTAATAACACGATTAGCACCAACTTTTTCTAAGATTTTCATAAATTGTTTATTTTTAGCTTTAGCAATTACATAAGGAATACCTAATTCCTTAAGATTCATTGTCGCTAAAACAGCTTCTTCTAAATGAGTTCCAATTGCTACAATTGCAACATCACTATCACCGATTCCAGCTGCTTGAAGTTCTTCAATATCAGTTACATCTCCAACAATTGCTTTAGTTACTTCATCAGCAATTCTTTGAACACAAATAGGATCTTTATCAATGACAATTACTTCACAGCCATGATTAGCTAAAGTAGTTGCTACTGTTGATCCAAAAATTCCTAATCCTAATACTGCATATTGTTTATTATCCATCTTTTCCACCTCATTATCCTAGTAAAATATCACCATCAGGATATCTTACTTCTTTTTTACTTGATCTTAAATATGATTTACGTGCAAATGAAATTATCATCGTAATTGGTCCAATTCGACCTACATACATTAAAATTATAATTACAATTTTACCAATGTCCGTTAATACCGGTGTTAATGAAGCACTTAAGCCAACTGTTGCAAAAGCTGAAACTACCTCAAAGCAAATATCAATAAATTCTGCCGTTTCACTTAATGACAAGATAAAGATACCACCGATAACTAAAGATACTGCCATTGAAATAATCGCAAAAGAACGTACTATTAAATGTTTAGGAATTCGTCGAGTAAAAACAGTAACCTCTTTACGCCCATGATAAATATTATATACTTCTAAAATACCAAGCGCGAAAGTAACTGTTTTAATTCCTCCTGCAGTTCCTGCTGGCGAACCACCAATAAACATTACAATACACATCATAAATTTAGTAGCTGGATGCAAACTAGCCATATCTACAGATGCAAATCCAGCTGTTCTTAAGGTTGCTGATTGAAACCAGGAAATCTGAATCTGATCAACTAAATTTAAATTTCCAATTGTTTTAGGATTATTGAACTCACATAAATAGAATATTACTGCTCCACCAATTAATAATGATGCTGTTACAATTAAAACTAACTTTGTGTGCAAAGAAAAGCTTGTAAACAGATGTTTTTTATTAAATTTAGTATGTCTTTTAAATTCCTTTTTAATACAGGCAGCAATATCAAACCAGACAATGAATCCTAAACCACCCATGATAATCAAACCAGGTATAACTAAATTAATTAACCAGTTAGTTTGATAACCAATTAATGAATTACTACCTAAAACATCAAATCCGGCATTACAAAAGGCTGAAATTGCATGAAATATCGAATAGTATATACCCTTAATAACCCCATGATCAGGGATAAATACAAACGCTAATAAAATAGCTCCAATTCCTTCTACGATAAATGTATATTTAATTACATTTTTTACGAATTTAGGAATATTATTTAATGTCGGCTGATTAAAAGCTTCTTGTAATACTACTTTATTAGTTAAAGAAATTTTCTTTTTTAATTTCATTAACAATAAATTTAAAAATGTCAAAAAACCTAAACCGCCAATTTGAATCAATATAATAATTACTATCTGTCCAAATAAGCTATATTGTTCACTAGGGGTTACTGGAACCAGTCCAGTAACACAGGTTGCTGAAGTTGCAATAAACAAGTTATTTAAATAGCTTGTTAGACCGTCATTATTACTTATTGGCAGAGTTAATAAAACAGAGCCAATGAAAATTACCAATAAAAAGCTCAAGGCAATTTTACGGGTTGGACGCATCACATGATGTGTCTTATTTAATCCTATCGTTAAAACTTTCATACTTCCCTCCTAAATACAGCTTTCTTCTTTTAAAAGAATCTCACTGCATTTTAAACCATCAATAGCACTAGACATAATTCCTCCAGCATAACCAGCTCCTTCCCCAATTGGATAAATATTGGTAATATTACTTTGATAATTATTATCCCGATAAAATCTTACTGGTGAAGAAGAACGAGACTCAACGCCTGATAACATTGCCTGATTGGTAAATCCAGAAAATTTTTGTTCCATCAATTGTAATCCTTCTTTTAAAGCCTGGTTAATTGGTTCTGGAAACAACTCATTTAAATTAGCATATTTAACAGCTGGCAAAACACTACAATTAACTTCTTCACTTGTTAAAGCAATTGTATTATTTATATAATCTTCAACTCGCATCACTGGCACATGATAATTTTGACCACCTAATTCAAAGGCTTTTTGTTCTAACTGACGTTGAAAACTAACACCATCCAAAGGATGATCACTATCAAAATCATCAGGTCCAACTGTAACTAAAATAGCACTATTGGCATTTTTATCATCACGGGCCTGATTGCTCATTCCGTTTACAACTAGACCACCTTCTTCACTACTTGAATTAATTACCTGACCTCCTGGACACATACAAAATGTATAAACACCACGGCCACTGCTTGTTTTAACTGCTAGTTTATAATCAGCCGCTTTTAAACGAGGATGACTAGCAAATTTTCCATATTGATGAACATTTATAAATGATTGTAAATGCTCGATTCTAAAACCAACTGCAAATGGTTTTTGACTAATTTCTAAACCTTTTTGATAAAGCATCTCATAAGTATCTCGAGCACTATGACCTATTGCTAATACTAGTTTATCAACAGACATTTTTTCTACCTGACCATTTTTTTCAATAATTATTTTTTTTACTTGATTATTTTCAAGTTCTAAATCAACAAGCTTTGTGTCAAATAAAACCGTTCCACCATTTTTTTGAATTTTCTTACGCATATTAGCAACAACATTTATTAAATAATCAGTACCAACATGTGGTTTATTAGAATATAAAATATCATCATTAGCCCCATGTTCTACAAATGTTTCTAAAATAAAACGTTTTCGATAATCCTTAACACCTGTTGTTAGTTTTCCATCACTAAATGTACCAGCACCACCTTCACCAAATTGAACATTGCTTTCAGGATTCAACTTACCTGTTTTAAAAAAATGATCGATATCATTTTTTCGTTTATCAACTGCACTACCACGTTCAATTAAAGTAACTTTTTGATGCGCTCTAGCCAAATTATAGGCACAAAATAATCCTGCTGGACCACTACCAACAACAACGATATGATCATCAGTTGCTTTCAACACAGGATAATTATATGGTTTTACTTTTGACAACTGTAATTTAGGCCGTTTTGCTATTACAAGATCTTCATTGTCAATATTAAAAGTGAAGCTGCAAACAAAATGAACTTTATTTTTTCTTCTAGCGTCCACCGCCTGTTTAACTAACTTAACATCACGAATCTTATTTTTAGAAATATTTAGTTGTTGTGATATAACTTTTTGATAGTCAGTTGTATCTAAAGGAACCATCACATTATTTATTTGTAGCATCTAATCCCTCTTTTCCATTTATAATTGTTTTGGCCACATGATAACCCGAAGCAAAGGCAAAATGAAGATTATAACCGCCACAATCACCGTCAACATCTAACAATTCACCTGTTAAATAGATATTTGGATATTTATTTACTTCTAGATTTTCATTTACTTCTTCCAAACTAACACCACCACTGATTACTTGGGCTTTTTCAATGCCATAAGTATCTTTTATTAAAAAACGCCAATCTTTTAAATTAGCAACATTTTCTAATACTTTAGCTAATTTATCATTAAAAATACCCGCTAGATAATAATCATTAAAATCCTGCCTTCTTTTTTGCAATAAATCAGCTAATTCCTTTTGATCATAATCTGGCATTAAATCTAACGATATTTCTTTTAAACCTTGATAATGTGGTAACAACCTGGAAAGTTGCATAATACAAATTCCTGATAACCCATTTTCACTAAACAAAACTTCACCTTCCTGGCTTTCAATCAGCTGCTTATCAACATACAAATGGGCAATACATTTAACTCGAACGCCTTTTAAGCTACGATAAGCAGGTTTAGTTTTTAATTGCACCAGACTTGGATATAATTTTGTTATTTTTAAACCTAATTGTTTAACTAAATCATAATTATTTTTTCCTGATAATAATGAAGCTGGCGAACCAGTTGCAATAACAATATTATCGCCATAATAATCACCTAATGTTGTTGTTACTATATAGCCTTTTCCCTGTTTTGTAATTTTTAAAGCTTCGCAATTTTCAATCAAAGCTACATTATTATAATTATTCATTAAAGCATTTTTAACAGTTAAACTTTGATTAGATCGCGGATAAAGCAGTTTACCATTTTGCCTAACCAGCACCCCAATTTTTTCAAAATACTTTTTAGCATCAAAATTATTAATTATAGCAGCAATTCGCCAATCATCTGTATTATAATATTTCATTTGTAAATCAGTGTTCGATAAATTACAACGACCATTACCACTAGCTAATATTTTTCTACCTGATTTATTAGACTGTTCTAATATAATCACGTTTTCACCTGTTTTTGCCAGTTCATGACCGCATAATAAACCACTTGCTCCAGCACCGATTATGATTGTTGTATTCATAAAAAAATCTCCTTGTAGTGACTTGATTATAGCACAATAAAATACTATTTCAAGATGATTAATCTTAATATTTCATCAAGTTTTTTTTATTGCTATTAATAAGCATATTTTTTATTTATAATCTTATTTATAGGGGGTTAATAATTAAAAAATCTAGATATACAACTATATCCAGATTTTATTAAAAGTTTCTATTTTGATAATTTTGATACTTATTTTTAACCAATAGTTGATATTTTCTACCTACTGGTATTTTTATTATATTATTAATTTCTAAATGGTCATAAAACAAGCTAGTTACATTTTCAATATTAACAAGATAAGATTTATGGCATTGAACAAAACGATTATCAAGTACTTTTAAAATTTTCTTTAAAGAAAAGCGACGAGAATAATCAAGAAGCTTTGTATGAATAATGATTTCATTACGATATGATTCAATATATAATATATTATCAATATTAATCTCATATTCAATTAAGCCACTTTTATATTTAATCACTTTATTTTTATTCTTTAATAATGCTATTAAAGAGTCCTTTATTTTTTCAATATCTTTTTCAAAAAAATTCTTTCTTAAATAATAATGAATATTAAATTTCTGATATTCAAAAATCTGTTCATAATTATCAATTATAAAAATTAAAATACACTTATTATTAATATCTTTTAATTTAATCAAGTCATCTATTGAATCACAAATACCTAAATTATAGTTGATACTTAAATCAAAATTTTCATAACATTTTATTTTTTGATCTAAGAATCTTAATTTTTCACGCCAATATTCTATATTATTGCTGATATAAATATTTAACATCTTTTTAAACCTCTAATTTTTGAATATATTGATATAAATTATAACCTGATTCAATTGCTTTAATTAACTTTAAGTGATCTTCAAACTTTACTCCATGTTTTTGCATATATCTAATTGCTGCTACAAACTTAGTTTTATCCGCATTAAACAACGCATCCATTTTAATAATATTACCATCAATCAATTGAATTTCAAAAATTAAGCTATAACCATTATTATAAATAAAAGTCGCTGGTGTTTTAATGTAACTAATTTTTATTTTATCAATTACTGTAAAAGGAATAATTAAGTTTGCCTTACGAGTAAGTATATAACGCCATTTTTGTCGGTAATTATTTAAATATACTAAAACAAGCTTATCTTCACTAACAGCCCAAAACGGATAAACAAATGCAGGTATTATAAATAAGATAAAATATAAAAAAATTAATACAGTAATTAAGTAACGCCAACTATAAAATAAGTTACTTGCTAATAAAATAACTACTAAATATATTGCACCATATAAAATTATACAAATTATTTTAGCTAACCATGAACTATTATCTTTTTTAATTATATAAAGCCAGTTCATATTTACCACCTCTACATATATTATAGCTAGTTTTATGAATAATTGAGCTATAATGGGATAAATAACAATAAATCAGGATAAAAACGCTACTTGATAATATTAGATGATAAGTGTATAATTTAAAAGAATTTATCACTTTAAGGAGGAATTATTTATGGGTAGAGCACATGAAGTGCGTAAAGTGGCAATGGCCAAAACAGCTGCTAAAAAAGCTAAACTATACTCACGTTATGGTAAAGAAATTTATTTAATTGCTAAAGCTGGTGGTCCAGAACCCGATGGAAACCTTGCTTTAAGAAGAATAATTGAAAAAGCTAAAAAAGAACAAGTACCTGCTGATGTTATCAAAAGAGCAGTTGATAAAGTAAAAAGTGGTGTAACTGAAAATTATGAAGAAAAAGTATTTGAAGGTTATGCAGCTGGTGGTGCGACTTTAATTGTTAATTGTTTAACTGACAATATTAATCGTACTATTTCACAAGTACGTCCAGCATTCACTAAATCTAAAGCTAAATTAGGAAATGAAGGTTCAGTTGCTTATCAATATGATACAATGTCTGTAGTAAGCTTTAAAGGATTGGATGAAGAAGCAGTTTTAGATGCTTTAGTAATGGCAGAAATCGATGCTAGAGATATAATTAGTGAAGATGATGGATCAATTAAAGTTATTGGAGAACCATCAGATTTAAATAAAATCAAGGAAGCTATCGAAGGGGTAAAAGCTGATGTTGAATTTGATATCGATGAAATTCAAACAGTTCCTCAAGAAACAGTTGAACTTGAAGGTGAAGATATGGAATTATTCGAAAGACTAATGAACAATCTTAATGATTGTGATGATGTTGATCATATCTATCATAACGTTGCAAACTATGATGAGGGAGAGTAATCTCCCTTTTTTTGGAGGTAAAAATGAAAATAACTTATCTTTATAATAGTGGTTTCCTAGTTGAATTAGAACATCATTTGTTATTATTCGATTATTACCTGGGAAATATTCCTAAATTAAATAAATCAAAACCTCTTTATGTTTTTGTTTCCCATAATCACTACGATCACTATAATCCTGAAATTTATCATATCGATCATCCTAATATTACATATATTATCGATCAAGGTATTAATAATAAAGGAATAAAAGTAGCTCCTAATAAATCTTATCAAATTGATGACTTAAAAATTCAAACATTATTATCAACTGATTTAGGAGTGGCCTTTGTTGTTAATGTTGAAGACAAATATCTATATCATGGTGGTGATTTACACTGGTGGCACTGGATTGGTGAACCAGATGAAGATAACAAATATCAAGAAAACACTTTTAAACAAGAAATTAATAAAATCAAAAACATCCATTTTGACTTATTAATGACTGCTTTAGATCCTCGATTAGAAGAAACAATCTGGTGGGGAATGGATTATATTTTAAAAAATGTAACAACTAAATATGTATTACCTATGCATTTTACTGAAAGTACTCAAAAAATGCTTGAAGCTATTGATAATCCACCACTAAATCAATATCATAATATTATCAAAATAAAATATGAAGGAGAAGAATTTAATTTATTATGATCAAACCATATCAACATTTAGCTAAATACTACGAAACAGATCAAATGGGAATTATTCATCATTCCAATTATATTCGCTGGTTCGAAGAAGCGCGTATTGACTATATGAACCAAATCGGTTTAACATATAAAAAAATGGAAGATGAAGGAATCATCTCCCCTGTCTTAGAAGTAAATTGTCAATATCTAAATATGATGTACTTTGATGATTTAGCTACTATCAAAGTAAGCGTAACTGACTATACTGGTGTTCGTTTCGCTTTTAAATATGAAATTTATAATCAAAATAATAAGCTATGTACTACTGGTACTTCAAGGCATTGCTTTATGACTAGAGATGGAAGACCAGTTAGTTTAAAACGTGCTAAACCGGAATTTGATCAATTGTTTAAAAACGTATTAAAAGATATCATTTAATCGATATCTTTTTAAATACATATTTATAATGTTAAAACACAATTACTATTATTAAAAATATCTAGCTATAATACACCAGTTATTTTAATGGAGAGGATAGAAAGACATTTATTTTCTACCAGCAAGTCATCTATAAAATAGAGAATGTCTTTCTAAAAAGAATATTTACTATCCTATTTTAATTCTTTATTTAATAAAACTCTAATAAACTGAACTAATAATATTTTTTTTAAAGCAAAAAAGATGAGGAGCAACTCATCTTTTTTGTTTGAAATATTTGATTATCCTATTTTTAATATTATATTTAATAAAGTCTAATAAACTAGACTAAAAATATCTTTGACCCATAAATCAACTTATTATTTTCATCTAGAATATTGACAAAAACATCATATAATAATCACATAAAATAATCAAGTGTTTTTATCAAAATCATCTCTTACTCTACAAATAAAATAATTATTTTTTAAACATTACTGATACAAATTTATAATGAAGTTGAGACAAAAATTATTATCCTTTGAAGTATAATATAGGTATGGTGCACCAGCTGTTTTAATGGAGGGAGGATAGAAAGATGTTTATTTTCTACCAGCGGGTCACCACTAAAATAGGAGATGTTCCTCTAAATGGAATATTTGATTATCCTATTTTTAATAATATATTTAATAAAGTCTAACAAATTAGACTAACATAATCTATGACCCGTAAAACAGCGAAAAGGATGAGTAGCAGCTCATCCTTTTCTTTTGGAATATTTGACAAAATCATCATATAATAATCACAATAAAAAATCAAGTGTTATATTTAGATTTGTCTAAATATAATTAATCAATTAAAATTAATTTCTTATTTTTTTGGCAATATTTCAATCCAGTAATCATCAGGATCATGGATAAAATATAATCCCATTGCTTTATTTTCAAAACAAATACAACCCATATCCTTGTGTAGCTGATATGCTTTTTGATAATCCTCTACTTCAAAACAAATATGACTTTCATTTTCACCTAATTCATAAGCTTGAGGATGATCTTTTAACCATGTTAATTCAATTTCAAAATCTGATTCTCCATCATTTAAATAAGTTAAAATAAAGCTACCATCGCTTGCTTCTTTAGTACGAACAACTTTCATCCCTAAAGCTTTTTGATAAAAATCTACACTGCGTTCAATATCAGTAATATTAATATTGCAATGAATACATTTAAATTTCATACTTTCTCCTTTAATTAACGATCTAATTCATGTAATTGATATTGATCAAAATATATTAAAATAAGGTCCATAATAATTTCTATTGGCCAATATACTAAAACAAAAATACTTAAACCAACTATTAAATCATAACCAATTACTGTTACTACGTAAACAGCAACAATAAAAGCGATAATTACTGGTATAAATCCAATACCCGGAGGAAATTGAATCTGCATTATTGTTCCACATTCTGGACATCTTTGACGAGCTTTATAAGCAAATGAGTTGGGTTTAAACTCATGACCACAATTACTACACTGCATATTATAAAGTACAGATCATTACAGTCATATTACCGTCGTATACAACAGCATCCTGGTCACTGCATACAACAAAGTTATCACCCATTTTTACGTCATTTCCATCAATTGTCCCATTACCTTTGATGACAGTAACCATTTGGAAAGGTTTATCGTTATTGATTGTATTTTCACCATTCATTTCATATTTAGTAAGTGTAAAGAATTCACTAGATACTAATTTAGTAGCTGTTCCGTTTTGTAAATCACTAACTTCTTGATTTGCTAGTGAATATGGCTGATAAGGAACCGTTGATACATCGATTGATTGTTGTACATGCAATTCTCTTTCATTACCATTTGCATCTTTACGATGATAATCATATACACGATATGTAATATCTGAAGATTGTTGAGCTTCATAAATTAATGAACCACTGCAAATTGCATGAATAGTTCCTGAAGGAATATAGAAAAAGTCTCCCTCTTTAATTGGAAATTTATTTAATAAATTATCATAATCATCATTTTCAATTGCTTTAACTAATTCTTCTTTTGTTTTAGCATGATGTCCCATAACCATTTGTGTTCCTTCATCAACACCTAAAACATACCAGCATTCTGTTTTACCTAATGAATTTTCATGAACTTTTGCATATTCATCATTAGGATGAACTTGAACTGATAAATCATTACAAGCATCAATAATTTTGATTAATAATGGAAATTCTTCACCTTCGATATTTCCAAATAATTCACGATGTTCTTGCCATAGTTGTGATAATGTTTTACCATCAAATTCACCACCAGAAATTGTACAATCACCGTTTTTATGAGCTGAAATTGCCCAGCATTCACCAGTATGATCACTTGGAATATCAAAACCGTAAACATCTTTTAATTTGTGTCCACCCCAAATCATTTCTTTAAATACTGGTTTGACTTTTAAAATATGTCCCATTTTTATAACCTCTTTTCTATAAATTTTAAAAAATCTTCTATTTCATCTTCACTATATACTATTATGCCATGGTTTTGTAATAATTGGCAAGTAATACCATCACCTTTTACAAGTCGATGTGAAAAAGTACCATCATAAATAAACCCTTTGCCACAACTAGGACTTTTTGCTTTCATCAAGACTACTTCAACATGATTTTCTTTTAAAATTTCTAATGCTTTTTTTGCACCTAATCGATAGGCTTCTGTTTTATCACTACCTTCAATATCAATTACCCGATCACCTATTATTTCACAAGGCAATCGAGGGGTCCCTAAATTCCCTAAAACTTCTGGACAAATCAAAACAGCTTTACCATCATCAACCAATTGTTTGGCTTCATCAATTAAGTTATCACTGCCTTTATAAGTACATTTACAGCCAGCCAAACAACTACTTATTCCAATCATCAATTATCTCCATAATATCATTAGCTTGATTAGCAACAGCATCAGCACCACTTGCTAATAATTCCTCACGTCCACGAAAACCCCAGGCAACTCCTATTGATTTTACTTTAGTATTTAAAGCAGTTTGCATATCAACATCACTATCACCAATATATACTACTTGATTTTTTTTAACATCAAGTAAACTAATTGCCAGATTAGTTAGACAAGGATCTGGTTTTTTTGGCTGTAATGGATTATTACCAAAAACATAATCAAAACAATCAGGAAATAAAGTTTTAACAATTTTTACCGCATGATCGTGTGGTTTATTTGTTACTACTGCTAAATTATAACCTTTATTAACCAAATCATCGACTAATTCTTTAATTCCTGGATATGGCTTAGTATTTTCAAGACATTTTTGTTCATATAATTGATCGAAACGTTTTTTAAATTCAGATATCTTATCTTGACCATCTTGTGGTAAAACACGTTCAATCAGCTTAATAATACCATTACCTACAAAGTGACGATATTTATCAACTGGATAGGTTGGATAATTGTATTCTTGAAGAATCTGGTTAGTTGTGTTAGCTAAATCAACTAAAGAATCTACCAAAGTACCATCTAAATCAAATATAATTGTATTTATCATTTAATCACTCCATTTTTCAAACGTATTATAGCACATATTTTTCTTGTATGCTTATAAAGTTGTGGTATAATTTCTTTATTGAGGAGTGAAATAATGGAAGAAAAAAGTACTATTTTCATGAACTTAGGAACATCATTAGGTTTAGCTATTGGAATTATCTATTTTGCATTTCAGTATTTCTTTGGTTCTGTAAGTTCCTGGATGGCATTAATATTTTTGATTACTGCTTTAATTGGCAGAGTTATTGGTTATGGTTTAGATCGAATCGTAGATAAAAACAGTCAAAAAAAATGAGCATTTTGCTCATTTTTTTATTGGCTATACATTAAATAGTTTTCAAAAGCATCTTTTGCCTGTTTTTCGTGACTACGACTAATAGGAATTACTACGTTATTTTTTAAAATAAAACGATTTCTTTGATGTTCCCTTACTTCATTAAAATTAACAATAAAACTACGATGACATTCAAAAAAATTATCTGGTACTAAATCTAAAAAAGATTGAAATTTATCATAAGTATAATATTGAGTATTATTTAAATGAATAATAGTTCTTCTTAGATCTCTTTCAAAATAAATAATTTCTGATAACGAAATAACTATTTTTTTACCACGGCAGTTTATCAAGATATTATTTTTACTTTCTCTAATATTGTTAATAGCTCTTTTTAATGCTTTAAATAAGTACTTTTCTAGACTTGGTTTATAGATAAAATAACAGTGTTTAGTTTCATAAATTTCGCTAATAACATTAACATAATTACTAACAAAAATAATTTGCGCACCATTTATTTGATTATTGATCTTTTTAGCAAGCTCTATTCCATTTTCATTATAAAAAAGAATATCAACAATAAAAATACTATAATCTAAAAACAACTCAAAGTCCTCTAAAAACTTTGTAGCATCATTATAAACAACTACTTCAATCAACGGATCTATTTGATATATTTCATTTCTGATTTGATCAAGAAATTTTTTATCATTATTTAAAATGACAACCTGCATAACAACTACCTCTCCCCTAAAAATTATTAATTTTTAATATCTCCCATATTTATTAATTTTGTAAACTACATTATATTAAATTTCATTCAAAATACCTAGCTGTTCTTAAAAGTGTGTCATTTAAATTTGACAAAAAAAGAGTCTTTAGACTCTTCTACGTTTTGGTTTAAATCTTAAAATTAAAATATATATAACAACTAAAACAATAGCAATTCCATATGGGAAAATAAAATCAATAACATTATTAGTAACTTCTTTGACAGTATCTTTTTCAATAGCTTCAGTTGTCAAATAATCTTCTTCATATAATAAATAATCACCATAATATACTTCTAGATTTCCAACTTTGGTTCCTTTTTTTAATGGGGCTTTTAATTTATCAAATGAATATCGATAATCCAGCTCTTCTAAATTAAAATTATTTGGTAAAAAAGCTGTTGCATCATTTTGATTAGTAATTACTACTGATTTATTATCTTTAGCTAAATCTACTTTTAAAGTGTCAACTTCATTACCCTTTGTTAAGATATTTTGCAAAGAATAACGCTGTCCTACATAGTTCATAATATCTAAAGTATCACAAACCGCTGCACTTGTTCTAACTTCATTAGTACTATGTGCTACAATAGTGATAATTTCATTACCGTTAACAGTATCTAGACTTGATAAACAGTTTTTAGCTTGATTAGTATAACCACTTTTACATCCTAAAATATTAGTAGTATCTATTCCAGCTCGACGCGCATTATAAATCGATTTATTAACCCACTGATGTAATCCATTAGATGAAGTATGATAACGTTGACCATATATTTCTCTAAACTTATCATTTTCAATCGCATGTTTAACAATTAAAGCCATATCATGAGCAGTAGTATAATGATTATCATCATGAATACCTGTAGTATTTACAAAATGAGTATCTTTTAATCCTAACTCACCAGCTAATTCATTCATTTTAGCAACGAAAGCTTCTTGAGAACCACATAAATTATTAGCTAATGCTCTAGTAGCATCAGCACCACTTGGTAATATTGCTCCATATAAAAGATCTTCATATGTAACTACTTCACCAACTTCAAAATTAGCTGAAGATGCCCCGGTTTCCCAAACTGTATCAATATCACTTTGAGTAATAACTGTCGTTGTTGATGTATCTTTCATCATCTCTAATGCCACAATTACAGTCATGACTTTAGTCATACTAGCCGGATACATTCTTTCATCCATGTTTTTATTGTATAATACCAGCCCTGATTTAGCATCGATTGTCACAGCATATTGGCATGATAAAGTTGTGATTGGTTCACTATTCTCTAAAGCTTTTACTGGTATATTACTAGTAAAAATACTTATTACCATAATAATGGCAACTAATAATTTTTTAACCATTAATTTTCCTCCCATATAAAATTATTTTCCCAATCTATAATTCCCTCGATTTAATTATTAAGGTTATTTGCTAGTTTATTTTAGCACTTTCGACTCTTTTCAACAATATTATTTTATTAAATCAAGCCAATAAATTGCAAAAAATATTCTTAAAACGCACTAAACCCCAAGTTGTAATATACAGCTTGGGGTATTTTATCTAATTAACCATTAATTACATCATGACAACGATGGCATAATTCGCCTTCCATTTCATCTTCATCAAAGTAATTCCAGCAACGTGGACATTGATGTCCATTGAATTTTTCTGCTTTAATATAAGCACTATCAAATTCTTCTAAAGTAGTATCTTCTACTAAATTAACTTTAGCAACAATAAATAATTGTTTTAAATCATCAACTAATTTTTCCATATCTTTATAATCATCTTTTAAAGAAATAGTTACTTTAGCTTCCATATTAGATTTAATTACTTTATCATTACGTAATTGTTCTAATGCTTTTAAAACATCTTTACGTAAATCTAAGAAACGTTTAAAGTATTCTTTTAAGCTTTCGCTATCTTCTAATTCAATTTTTTGATAAGCTGGTTCTAAGAATACTGATTCTGCTTTATTTTCATCACAATGGAAATGATCATGTAATTCTTCAGCAGTAAATACTAATACTGGTGAAATTAATTTCATCATGATTTTAGCGTGATAATATAATACCGTTTGAACTTGACGTCTTCTTAAACTATCAGCTTTTTCGATATAAAGAATATCTTTAGTAAAGTCCATATAGAATGAACTTAATAAGTTAGTGAAATAATTTAAGATCAATTGGTTTGCTTCTGCAAAATCAAAGTTTTCATAAGCATTATTATAACCATCAATTAAATCATTTAACTCTGCTAACATATAGCGATCTACTGGTGCTAAATCTTTAATAGCTACTAAATCATTTTCTTTAAAATCATTTAAATTTCCAAGAACGAAACGCATTGTATTTCTAATTTTACGATAGTTTTCAGAAATTTGTTTCATAATATCATTACTAATTCTAACATCTTGTTGATAAGCAACAGAAGTTGCCCAAAGTCTAACGATATCAGCACCAAATTGATTAACTAATTTAATTGGATCAACAGTATTACCTAATGATTTAGACATCTTGTTTCCTTTACCATCTAAAACAAATCCATGAGATAAAACTGTTTTATATGGTGCTTGACCATGAGCAGCCGTACCAACAATTAATGAAGAGTTAAACCAGCCACGATATTGGTCGCTTCCTTCAAAGTATAAATCAACTGGATAACGATAACCACGTTCAATCATACATCCAGTATGACTTGATCCTGAATCAAACCAAACATCCATGATATCTTTTTCTTTTTTGAAAATACCATTTGGTGAATGTTCATTTGTATATCCTGCAGGTAATAAATCTTTTTCATCACGTTCAAACCAGACATTTGAACCATATTTTCTAAATAAATCAGAAATATGTTTAAACACTTTTTCTTCCATGATTGGCGTACCATCTTCACAATAGATAATTGGAATTGGTACACCCCAAGATCTTTGACGAGAAATACACCAGTCACCACGTTCTTTGATCATATTATAAATACGAATATGACCCCATTCATTCAACCAGTTAACTTTATCAATTTCATTTAATAATTTATCTCTAATTTTATCTAATGAACAGAACCATTGATCAGTTGCTCTAAAGATAATTGGTTTTTTAGTTCTCCAGTCATGAGGATAACTATGTTTAATAAATTCAAGTTTTAATAAAACACCTAGTTCATCTAATTTTAAAGTTACTGTTTTATTAGCATCATCAACATATTGTCCTGCTAACCATTCACCGCATTCTTCCATCATGCAGCCATGTTCATCAACATTACAATAAGCTGGTAGACCATATTTTTGACCTACATAAAAGTCGTCAGCCCCAAAACCTGGCGCTGTATGAACGCATCCAGTACCGGCATCAGTTGTAACGTGGTCACCTAAAATAATTAATGATTCACGATCATATAAAGGATGTTGACAAGTAATCATTTCTAATTCACTACCTTTATAGTGTTTGATTACTTTATATTCAGTAATTTCAAATTTTTCCATTAATGAATCAACTAATTCATCTAAAACAATTAATTTACCTTTAGGTGTATCAACAACTGCATAATTGAAATTTTCATTTAAACAGATTGCTAAGTTGGCAGGAATTGTCCATGGTGTAGTTGTCCAGATTACAAAATAAGTATCATTATCTAAAATTCCTTTACCATCTTTAACTTGGAATTTTACATAAATAGTTGGACTTTTAATATCATGGTATTCGATTTCAGCTTCAGCTAATGCTGATTCACTAGATGGTGACCAGTATACTGGTTTTAAACCTTTAAAGATTAATCCATCCATAGCCATTTTAGCAAAAACATCGATTTGATTTGCTTCAAATTCAGGCATTAATGTTAAATATGGATGTTTATAATCTGCAAATGTCCCCATTCTAATTAATTGCTCTTTTTGTTTATCAACTTGCTGATAAGCATATTCTTTACATTTTTCTCTAAAATCAGCAGTTGACATTTCTTTACGATTTACCCCTAATTTTTGAATAGCATTTTCAATTGGTAAACCATGAGTATCCCAGCCTGGAATATATGGTGTATAAATTCCATTCATATTTTTATAACGAACAATTACGTCTTTAATAACTTTGTTCAACATATGTCCCATATGCATATTACCATTGGCATATGGTGGACCATCATGGAAAACAAATTCTTCATTTCCTTTGTTTTGTTCAAGTACTTTTTCATACATGTTTGCTTCTTGCCAACGTTCTACATACTTAGGTTCTTTTTTAGGAAGATTCCCTCGCATTTCAAAATCAGTTTTTGGCATCAATAAAGTGTCTTTGTAATTCATCTCTTTCTTTCCTCCAAATTAAACTAATAAAAAAAGTCCTTTTATACAAAAGGACGAATAAATCGCGGTACCACCTTAATTCGTGTTATCAAACTTAAACACGCACTTGAGATTTTAACGCAATCAACGGCGACCCCTACTAATTTCAAGGCGCTACTCCAGAGTGATCCATTATAATAATAGTTACTGATTTCCACCAGCCATCAGCTCTCTAGAAACATCTTACTATAAACTGTCTCTTTCATCGTATTTATCATTTTCTTCATCTTCGTTAATTAAATTAAAAACTTCAGAATTATCTATTGAATCCAAAATATCCTGAGACATTTTTTGCACTGAAGCTCTAAATCTAATTGCCTGATCTTTGAAATCGCTCATTTCACTTGATAGATTTCGAACATAATCTAATGATTCCTTTAAAATCATATTTGCATTTCGTTTAGCCTTATCAATTAATTCACTAGCTTCTTTTAAAGCCAAACGAGCAATTTCCTCATTAGTCTTTTCAGTTATATTGACACGATGTTGTAACAATGAGTTTTGTTCTTTAACACGATCTAATTCTTCAGTTAAACTAGCAACTTGTCTTTTTAAGTTTTCTATTTGTTTAAGATAATCATCAATCTTATAGTCAACTTCATGAACATTATAACCCATTAATTGCTTTTTAAAATCACTCATCGTATCAACTCCCTACTTATAAAAATACCCCTCAACAACATGATTATTCTGTTTTGTAAGTCGCTTAGTATCGACAAATTTAACCCTTCCATGCCGTCTTAACGATATTATATCACTATTATTACACAAATAATTTATTTCTTCAACTTCTTTATGATTAACTTTTACAAAACCTGAGCGAATATAGCTAACTGCCTTACTTCTAGGTAGACCATATATTGTAGCAACTACTTTATCTAAACGTAATGAAGAGACAATAAATGTTTTCATTACATATTGATGTTCAATGATAATTTTTTCATCACTTAAACTAGTTTTAACTTTACTACGTTTTATTTTGGTCAAATTATCTTTAACATATTCATATATTTTTTGATCCATCGCTACATAAAAATCATCTTGATATTCATAAATGTCACCAAATAGTTCTCTTTTAACCCCTAATGACATCAATGCCCCTAAAATATCACGATGCGTTAATTTACCAAATGATTGGGCATATTTTATCTTTACTAAAGCAATTTCAAAATCTTGATCTTCAATTTCATAAAAGGCTGGGGCAATAATCATTCTTTTCATTTCACTATTATCCATACCGCCAGCTTCTTTGACAATTAAATCTTCATTATTGCCAATTATTGAATAAACAATTGATTGATGATATGGGTTTAAAAATTTAGTTAAGATAAGTCTTTGTTTATATAAAGCTTGATCTCTATATTCCAAAACTTTTTTAACAAAGACTTCTTCACCTTTAAAATGTTCTAACACAACGAAAAAGTATTAGCTAGGCTAATACTTATTACTCATCGGCTTCTTCATCATCTAAATCAATTGTTCCAGAAACCCCAATATTTTTAGGAGTACATAAGAAAATTCTAGGTCCAATTCTTTGGATATCACCTTCAATTGCATAGATGACTCCACTTAAGAAATCGACAACTCGTTTAGACTGCTCTTTTTGCAAGCGATGTAAATTAACTACAGCTGCTTTTCTTAATTTTAAATAATTAGCAATATCTTGAGTTTCTGCAAAAGCTCGAGGCTCAAATAAGATTAATTGACTATCTTTATTAGCATTCAAAGCTTTAATTGCATCACTAGTTTTTGAAAACTTAGCTTGTTCAAACAAACTTGTTTTTGGTTCTGTATCAATTTCTACATCTTCATATTCTTCAACTTCGTCACCGTCTTCGTCAAAAAACCATTTCTTTACTTTTTGTCCGTATCCCATGAAGTATAAACCTCCTTAACTTATTTCTAGTCCATTATAACATAATATTTCATATCATTAAAGGATTATTAAATCAAGTTAAAAACAAAAGGAGCATTTTTTACTGGTCTATTGTAACTAAAATAACATCGCCACCAATACTAACTACACATTCAATGGGAATAACAATACAAGGAGCTTCTTTAAAAAAGCAAAGCAATTTTAAAAAGCTGCTTTTTTCAACAACGATTGCTTGAATTGTTCTAGTACACCAATCAATTTCAATATCACTAATAAACCCAATTTTACAACCATTTACAACATTTACAACATCCTTTGACTGTAGTTTGACAAATCTCATTAAATCACCATTAAAATATATGCATTATTTAAGGTAATTATGTAGATTATTAAGCGCCTTTTTTTCGATTCGAGATACCTGTGCTTGAGAAATAAATAATTCCTTAGCAATTTCACTTTGTGATAACCCCTCAAAATAGCGCTGTTTAATAATCTTATTTTCTTTAGGACTTAAATGATCTATTGCATCATATAAATCAATATTTTGTTTAGTTCTTGATACATCTGTTTTTTCATCTTTTAAAGAATCAATCACTTTTAAATTATTACCATCATCATTTTTTACCTCTTCTTGTAAAGAAGAAATAGTATTAGTAGATAACAAAGCTTCAACAACTTCATTAGGTTTAATTGATAATTCCTTGGCTAGTTCATTAATTGTTGGTTCTCGTTGTAATTTAGCTAAGTATTTATCTTTGATTTTCAATACTTTATAAGCTATATCTCTAATAGAACGAGAAATCTTAATTTGATGGTTATCGCGTAAATATCGTTTCATCTCACCAACGATCAATGGAACAGCATAAGTTGAAAACTGCAGCTGATAACTGGTATTAAAGTTTTCAATCGCTTTTATTAATCCTACGATACCTACTTGAAATAAATCCTCTCCATTATCAACCCGTCCATAGAAACGTTTAGTCATTGATAATACTAATTTCATATTGTCATTTACTAGTTGTTCTTTAATTTTAGGATCTTTAGTCGCTTGATATTTATCTATCAAACGATAAGTTTCTTTAGTTGAAAGTTTTCTTTCTGGTTCATGATAACCATTTAAAATAATTTGAAAATTACTCATATTTGCCTTCTTTCAAACTTATTTTTAGCAAATATGACAAAATTATACTTATTTTATCTCATTATAATTTAATTTATTTCTTAATTTTTTTATAATTTTTTTCTCTAATCTAGAAATATATGACTGTGATATGCCCATCATTTTAGCAACATCTTTTTGTGTTAATTCATCATAATTCATTAAACCATATCTAAACATTAAAATCTCTTTTTCACGCTTTGATAAATCCTTAAACGCTTCATAAAACATTGCTTTTTGATCATTTTGTTCCAATTCATTTTTTACTAAATCTTCATCAGTACCAATGATATCAGATAATAATAATTCATTACCATCATAGTCAATATTTAAAGGCTCATCTAATGAAATTTCATGACGCAGTTTATTATTCTTTCTTAAAAACATTAAAATTTCATTTTCAATACACCTCGATGCATAAGTCGCTAATTTTATATTTTTATCAGGTTTAAATGTGTTGATTGCTTTAACTAAACCTATTGTTCCAATACTAATTAAATCCTCAATACCACCATTTTGACTAGTATCATATCTTTTAGCTACATAAACAACTAGTCGTAAATTATGTTCAATCAATAAATCACGAGCTTTGCTATCACCTTTCATTAATCTTTCCAAAGCTTCTTTTTCTTCTCTCCCTTTTAATGGTGGTGGTAATATATCGTGACGGCCAACATAATAAAGATATTTTGTTTTATTGATTAATTTTAAAATAAATTTAATCATTATAATATTCCCCCCATTAGCACTTTATTTAAAAGACAATCATATTGAATATTAGCAATCATCCCAGCATAAATATCTTGTAACTTTTGATGATTAACCAGCAAATAATCTAATTTAATAACTTCAATTTCATCATTTCTTAAATCATCTAAATTAATAACATCAATTGCCTGATATTCCCCAATTATCTCTTGATTAATCAAAATCAAAGGAAATCCCTGATAATATACTTCATTACCACTATCTAAAAAACCTTTAATCAAATACTTATGATTTTGATACATAATTTCTAAATCATACAAATACTCATTGATCCGTACTTTTCTTTTTAAATAGATAATAAACAATATTTGCATTAAAACAGTAAACATAGCAACGATCAATAAACCAATCGCTCCAGCATCAATCGGTGTTATCAAAATACCATTATAAATAAAAGCATCTTTGATAATTGAACTGCAAAAATAAACTAATGAAAAATAAACAAAAATAAAAACTGGATAATACAAAAAAACCTGTTTGTGGTATAAAAATACAAATATTATGGCCCAGATAAATAAAATCAACCAGCCATAATAATCAAAATACAATAAAAAAATAACACTGCTTAAATAAAAACTATGCTTCAAAACAATTCGATAAGATAATTCTTTATTTAGTAAAATAGCCATCATTTCTACCGCTAATAAAATCAACATGAAATTCACTAAATAAGTCAGTTCGATATATACCTCCATATTTTCACCCCTAACTATCATAGCAAACAAACAAGCAAAAATATGTCAAGAAAGGTGAATATAAAAAACATATAATAACAAAAAAAACGGAGCAATACTCCGTTATTTAGATATTTTAATAGCTTTGATTACTGCATTTCGAAAACCATTTTCTTCTAAAGTTTCAACCCCTTTGATCGTAATACCACCAGGTGAACAAACTTGATCTTTTAAAACACCCGGGTGTAAATTTGTTTCCTGTTGCATCGTTCCAGAACCGATTAATGTTTGACTAGCTAATTGATAAGCCACATCTCTTGGCAGTCCTAAACTAACACCACCATCAGCCATCGCTTCAATAAACATATAGACAAAAGCCGGACCACAACCACTAATGCTGCCACCAGCTTGCATTTGATATGATGGTAATATGGCAATTTGACCAATACTTGAAAACATTTCTTTAGCAAAAGTAAATTCTTCATCACTCAATGAATTTTCTTTTTCTAATAATGTCATTCCTTTTAAAACTAATGCTGGTGTATTAGGCATTACTGTTAAGTGTCTTGAAGATGGCAATAATAATTCATTATAGCGATCATTATTATATCCAGCAACAATTGAAATCATAGCTTTATTATGCAAATTTTCTTTGATTTTATTAATAACACTTTCAACAATATTTGGTTTAACAGCCATAATGACAATGTCTACCTGATTAACTAATTCCTGTTCACTAGTACAACCATAAATACCATAAGTTTTATTAACAGCATCTAATTTAGAATTATCGATATCAAAAGCATAAACCAAGTCACCACTTATAAAACCGCTTTTGATAATTCCTCCAGCTATTGCACTAGCCATATTTCCCATTCCAATAAATCCTATTTTTTTCATCACATTTCCTCCTATTTAAAAAATAAGCTAACGTTTGTTAGCTTATTAGATTCTTCTATTTTTTATAAATGCAGGTGGAAAATCTCCATCTTCATCATCATCTTCTTCATCTTCGTTAAAACGAGCAGATAAAGGCACTACATCTTCATCACTACGTTTTTTTAATACATTGCTACGAGGATCAAATTCATCAACATTATCGTCTTCAAAACCAGTAGCGATAATTGTAACGATGATTTCATCATCTAAGTTTTCATTAATAGCAATTCCTAAATATGTATTAATATCATTTCCCACTTCTTGAGAAATAGTTTCTAATGCGATATTGGCATCAAATAAAGAAATATTTGGTCCACCTGTTACGTTAATAATAGCATCTTTAGCCCCAGCAACAGATACTTCTAATAATGGTGAAGAAATAGCTCGCTTAGCAGCTTCTTTAGCTTTATCATCACCTGAAGACATACCGATACCAATTAAAGCATTACCACGATTTTTCATAACCGCAGAAACATCGGCAAAGTCAAGGTTAATAAATGCTGGTATAGCAATTAAGTCAGTGATTGTTTGAACCCCTTGACGTAATACATTATCAGCTTCTCTAAAAGCTTCCTGCATTGGACGACCACCAATTAATTGTAATAAACGGTCATTAGATACCGTAATAATAGAGTCTACATTAGCACGTAATTCTTCAATTCCGGCAATTGCTTGTTTCTTACGACGCATTCCTTCAAAAGTAAATGGTTTAGTAATAACCCCTACTGTCAAAGCTCCTAATTCACGAGCAATTTTAGCAAATACTGGGGCTGCTCCAGTTCCAGTTCCACCACCCATACCGGCAGCAATAAATACCATGTCAGCACCTTCTAATACTTGACGAATTTCATTTTCAGATTCCAAAGCAGCTTTTTTCCCTTTTTCAGGATCACCACCTGCTCCTAATCCTTTAGTTAAATCACGACCTAATTCAATTTTATTTTCAACTGGTGAACGTCGTAACACTTGTAAATCAGTATTTGCGACATAGAATTCAACACCTTCAACGCCTTCTTCTACCATGCGGTTAACAGCGTTATTTCCGCCACCACCAATACCAATTACTTTAATTCGTGCTACTTGTTCAAATCCTAATTCTTCACTCATGTCAACATTTCCTCTCTTTTTATATTAATCTTCACTAAAAAATGAATCTAATAGTTTAGATACTTTTTTTCCTTGGTTTTTTGGTGCTGATTTTGTTAGTCCTTTAAAGCGAATTGCCATAGTGTTAGAAATATCTGGTAACACTAACGATGGCTTATATGCACCAATAATATTCTTTCTTTCCATTAAATAATATACCATTCCAATGGCACCTACTAATGACATATCTCTAGCCCCAATTGTATCTGGTCGATATAAACGAACCGAACAATCTAAAACCTTACTGGCAATATCATCCAGCATTTCTAATTCGCCACCGCCTCCAACAATTAAAGCTTCATATTTATTAATATCTTCAATAACAGAAATTTTTTCTTTAATTTTATTCATTACTTCATAAGCTGTTTCATTCAACAAGTCAGCAAGATCTTGTTGAGTATAATCACGATTACCATCTTTAGAATATGTAGTATGAATAATATCATTTTGTCCTTTAGTAACATCTAAAGAACCATATTTAACTTTATAAGCTTCTGCCTGATTCATAGATATTTGCATATTTTGAGCTACTTTTCTAGTAAAGTCATAACCACCTACTTGAACAACTGTTAAATATTGCAAATAACCATTTTTATAAAAAGACACTGTTGTTGTCTTATAACCCATGTCTATTAATAAAGCGCCTTCTTGCAAATACACTGCATCAAAGGCTTCATTTGCACAAGCATAAGCATTAATTGTAATATCGAGTACTTCAATACCACATTTTTCTACTACTGAAATATATGGATATAATAATTCTTTACTAGTTGTAATAATTAGTGAATCAACGATTAAATTTCGTGACACTTCACCTAATGGAGCTTCTGTTGTTGCTCCTTTATCACTATGATAGCGAACTGGGATTATTGAAACTACTTCTTCATCTTTAGAACGTTTAAATTTAGAAGATAGTTTTAAAACCCTAACAATATCATCACTAGTAATCTTTGAACCATTTTCTGATAGGCTAATACTACTATCACTTTGATACAATTTTGCTTTTATAGTTGGAATTGTCAAAGCGACACTGGTAATTTTTGTTTCCAGGAATTGTTCCGCTTCTTCAATTAACTTTTTTATATCTTTGGCTAAGATACGATCATCTTCAATGATTCCTTTTTTAACACCGTGACTAGCAACGGTCTTAACAAAAAGGATATTTACATTAATGCTACTTATTTCGGCAACTAAAAACTTCAGCGTTGCACTTCCGATATCTAAAACAGCGTAAATATCTTTCATCACGTATCCCCTTTTCTTTGTATATATACAATATTAGCATAAAACAAGTAATTTTTAAACTCCTTTAAGCGCCCCATAGCAAAAAATTAATTATAAGCATAAACATATTTTCCACAAAAATCATAATATTTTTGATTTGGGAAACGTTCCATGATCAAAGAGTAATTATCATCAGCTAACTGACTAGCCATATCATCATATAAAACATATAAAATCTTACCATCATCCATAATAAATTCACAACGAGTATCTACTAAATTTTCTGGTGCATAATGAACATCAGAAATCTGATTTATTACTTGAGTTGGTAGTTTAGCAAACTCACTAGAAAACTCTTCAAAGCGTTCTTCATCGAAACCACTAATTTGCGGACATCTTTGCACAAAATTTACCAACGAACCAGTTTCATCTTTAATTACTCGTCCAGTTTGACTTATAACATGTAAAACACCGTTGATCGTTGCTTGTCCTATTGGATCTGCTTCAACAACTTTTATTGTTACATCCCCAAAAAGATTTTTAGAAACAGTGGCACTTTTAATTAATGAAGTATCTTCAATTGCTTCTTTAGCCTCACTTAAATCAGCAAAAAAAGTAAAATCTTCATGTACCTTGATTTTAGAAGCAGCGATAATTTCTTCAGTACTTACTTTTTCATTACCAGTAACTGTAATCGTTTGAATCTTACTAAAATCACTAATAAAAAAAGCCACGATTAAAACAACGATCAAGCCTAAAGCTAAAATTCGACGTTTTCTCTTCTTCTTTTTCTCTTGTTTTTTTCGATAATAAGCTTTTACTTGTTCGTGATCATAGTTATTATAAATTATTCGCTGCTTTTGTTTTGCCATAATCTACTCCCAATTAACTAATTCTACTTCGCGTTTTAATCTTACATTAAACTTTTCATAAACTTTATCTTGTACTAGCATAATTAAATCATAAATATCTTTAGCACTAGCATAACCATTGTTTACAATAAAATTTGAATGTTTTGGAGAAACCTGAGCTCCTCCAATTTCATATCCTCTTAAACCACATTCATCGATATATTGCCATGCGGCTTTTTGTTCAGGATTTCTAAACACACTGCCAGCACTAGGCATATTCCATGGCTGTGTTGCCATTCTTCTTTCTTTACGTTTATCTAAAACCGCTTTAATTTCATTTGGATCTTTAGAAGTTAATTCAAACTCCGCTTCTAAAACCACTAATTGACGATTATCTTGACAAATTGAATGACGATATGAAAATTCCATTTGTTCTTTAGTATATGTTACTACTTGATGTTTTTCATTCAACAATGTAACACTTTTAACAACACTAGCTATATCATATTTATAAGCTCCGGCATTCATGTAGATTCCCCCACCAATTGCACCAGGAATTCCACCCATGAATTCAAAACCGCTTAAACCAATCTTAGCAGCCTGATAAGCTAAATTAATCATCAACACCCCAGATTGGGCTTTAACAATACAGCCATTAACACTTATCTTTGTGAAACATTCATTTAAAGAAATAATAATTCCTTCATATTCTTTATCAGAAAATAATAAGTTCGAACCACGGCCGATTACCTTATATTGTACTTGATTTTCATTGCAATATTCAATTGTTTTTATCAAACTTTCAGTATCTTTTACTTTTAAATAAATCCGCGCTGGTCCCCCAACTTTATAAGTAGTATGTTTGTACATCGGTTCATCTTCAATCATTGCCCCGACATCCATAGCTTCTAAGTCCTTTTTTATTTGAGAAAATTCCATTTCTATCTCCTACATTTCTTTAATTAATTGATAAATATCCTGACAAGCATTAGGCTTACCTAATGCCACGGCATTTTTCTTCATACTTTCCTGTAAAATCTGATTATTAATAATCTCATCTACTTTATTTACAAAATCTTTACTATTTAAATTGGCTTCTAAAATCATCATTGCGGCATCATTATCCGCTAACTCACGAGCATTATATTCTTGATGATTAGCCACAACATAAGGGCTAGGAATCAAGATAGAAGGAATACCAACAGCAGTAATTTCTGCTAATGTTGATGCCCCAGCTCTAGAAACAACTAAAGTTGTATTTTTCAACACTGAAGGCATATCATCAATATATGGAACCAGTTTAATGTTGTCATTAAGTTTACCTAACTGTTCTTCCATTTGCTGATAATATGGTTTTCCAGTAACATATAATACTTGATAGTCTTTATTTTCAAAAGCCTTTAGTGATTCTATCATCTTTTCGTTAACTGATTTTGAACCCAAAGAACCCATAACAATTGTTACTAATGGTTTATTAGGATCTAAATCATATTTTTTGAAAATATCTTTTGGTTCAATTTTAGCAATCACACTAGCTCGTGGATTACCTAATTTATATGTCTTTTCTTTAGGAAAAGATTCATATGCTTTATCATAACAACATACAATTCGATCAACATTTTTTACTAAGATCTTATTCGTTAAACCGATAATTGAATTTTGTTCATGAATCATCGTTTTATAACCTAGTCTTGCAGCTGCTTCAACGATGCTGGCACTAGGATAACCACCAAAACCAATTACAATATCTGGTTTAAAGTTTTTAACTATTTTTTTAGCAGAAAAAATTGATTTTACAAAAATCAATGCTGCAATACCTTTCTTGATTGGATTACCAACTAATCCCCTTACATTTAACCCAATATAATCATATCCCATTTGAGGGACTACTTCAGATTCTAAACGATCTTTTGTCCCCACAAATAAAAACTGACTATCTGGTTCTACTTCTTTTATATATTCAACTAAAGCTAAAGCAGGATATAAATGACCTCCTGTTCCTCCAGCTCCAACGATTACTCTCATCTTCTCACCTCTAGTAGTAGTATACCATTAAAAAGTTGATTTTGAAATATTTAAAACAATTCCCATCGCAATTAATGTTATCGTAAGCGACGACCCGCCATATGACATTAACGGCAACGTTACACCTGTAACCGGAAATAATCCTACGACAACACCTAGATTAATCAATGTCTGAATCCCAATCATAGAAATAATACCAATCATTAAAAAACTACCAAATAAATCTTTTACTCGTGTAGCCTGGTTAAATACCGTTATAAACAAATAACCATATAAACCAACTAAAACAATTCCTCCAATTAAACCAAACTCTTCTAAAAAAATAGCAAAAATAAAATCAGTTTGGGGCTCAGGTAAATAAAAATGCTTTTGAATACTATTATTATACCCAACTCCTAAAATACCTCCAGGAGCAATTGCATATAAAGATTGAATTATTTGAAATCCGCTGCCTAAAGGATCAGCAAAAGGATTTAAAAAAGCCACGATTCTTTGTAAACGATATGGTGCCGAAATAATCATTATAATAATCCCAATTACCCCAATAATTCCTAACATCACAAAATATTTAAACGGAAACGGGCTAACAATCAACATAACAATAATTGAACAAACCATAACTACCCCGCTACCAAAATCTGGCTGCAGCATAATTAAACCAAATCCTAGAAATAAAATAAACAATAATTTGAAACTAGCCTTTAATTTCTTTAATTCATGATAATGATTACTGATATAGTTAGCACCATAAATAATTATTGCAATCTTAAACAATTCCGAAGGCTGCAAAGAAATAATTCCTAAATTAAACCACGATCTAGAACCACCACGAACAGAACCAATTCCTGGAATCAATACTAATATCATCAACAAAAAGGTTCCAATCAAAAACTTATTAGTATATTTTTGATAAATATGATAATCAATTTTGGAAACAACGAACATTAAGATTATCCCAATAACAGCAAAAATAATTTGTCTTTTTATATAATACAAAGAATCATTATATTTATAACCAGCCCAAATATTAGAGGCACTATAAACCATCATTAGTCCAATTAAGACAATTGTTATTACAATAATCACAACTCTTTTTCTTTTCACACTTACCACCATTATAAGTATATGAACTGATTTTCTATAAATGTAAAAATAGTTATCATTTTAATATCATCGTTTCTATTCTAGTATCTTAATATTTTTAATATCGATAAAAAAATAAGCCAAACTATCAAAATAATTTGGCTTATCTTATATTTAGTTTTAAATTATTTTTTTAATAACGCACTTCTTTTAAAGATCCAATATCCAGCTCCTGAAATAAGTAGACCAATTAATATTGGTAAAATAGCTACTGCATCATCAGTTTTTACTGCTTGAGTATTATTTGAAGTATTGTTACTACTATTATCATTAACCGGATCATTTGGTAATGGAGTTACTCCTGGATCATTTGATTCATTATCACTATTGTCATCCTCACTGTCAATAATTACAAGCTGATCAATTGCTTGTTGCAATTGTTCGTAAATTTCATTTACTTGTTCTTGTGTTACGTTATCATCATCAATAATCGCTTCTGCTTTCTTTATTAATTCAGCAACTTTAGCATAAGAATCTGATGTATATTTATCTTTATCTAGCTGACAAGCTTTATTATATAAAGTAGTTAAATTTAGTTTATCTGCTTTTTCAACTAATTGATTGATAGCTTGATTTAATTGATTAATTGCTTCGTCAACTTGTTGTTTAGTAGCATTAGCATCATTAAATACTTCAGTTGCTTTTTGTAAAGCTTCGCTAAGCACTGTAATTGATTGAGATGTATATTTATCAGGATCTAACTTGCTATTAGCCGTATCAATTGCATTTTTCAAATCAGTTTTATCAGCTATTTCAACTAGATTTGCAACACTGTTTTCTAACTGTTCAATTGCATTTATATAATCTTGATATACTGCAGTTTCATCATTATAAACTTCAATTACATTATTTAATGCCTCTTGATATGTAGCTACACTACCAGGAGTATATAATGAAACATCAATATCTTTATATTTTTCATAAGCTTCTAACAGATTTGATTTAAAACTAGTTCCATAAACTTCAAATTCCCATAATGAGTAGCCATATTTGCTACCAACTTCAATTCCTAGCATTCTTACATATCTTACTGTAATATCTTCATAACTAAATTCATCAATACCGCCATCGCCATCACTTACATGACTAATATCGATCCATTCTTCACCGTCATTAGAAACTTGAATTTTATATTCTTTAGCTCCATTTCCTTCCCAGTTTAGTACAACTTTTGAAATGTTATAGACATCATTTAAATCCACATAAATCCATTCATCATTAGACTCTCTATTTGATACCCAGCGTGATTGTTTTCCATCAACTGTTTCATTTGTTCCTTTACCATCAAAAGCTAATGAAGATTCATATGTTTTATTACCATCTTTACTATCTGTATATTGTGAACTAGCTTTTGAATCTTTATTTAAAGCAAGATTGGTATTTGGATCTTCTGGTTCTAATACTGCAGTACCATAAACCTCAAATTCCCATAATGAATAACCATAGATACTACCAGGTTCAATTCCTAGCATTCTTACATATCTTGCTGTAACATCTTCATAACTAAATTCATCAATACCACCATCACCATCACTTACATGACTGATATCGATCCATTCTTCACCGTCATTAGAAACTTGAACCTTATATTCTTTAGCTCCGTTTCCTTCCCAGTTTAATACAACTTTTGAAATGTTATAGACATCATTTAAATCCACATAAATCCATTGTGATGTTGCACTAGGGTCTTCTTTAGTTCTTAAAGATACCCAACGTGATTGTTTTCCATCAACTGTTTCATTTGTACCTTTACCATCAAAAGCTAATGAAGACTCATATGTTTTATTACCATTTTTTGGGGGTTTCAAGATAAAGGAGAATAAATAACTAATGAAGACTCATATGTTTTATTACCATCATTAGGATCAGTAAATTCACTGCTGGCATAAGAAGTTTTATTTAATGCAATATTTTCTTCTGGTTCGATTGGTTCTTCATGTAATGTGCCATATACTTCAAATTCCCATAATGAATAACCATATTTTGATGCACATTCAATTCCTTGCATCTTAACATAACGACCAGTGACTGTATCTGCAAATTCAATATAATCAATTCCTGGTTGTCCATTTTCTTCTAAATGAACTTCTTGCCACTTACTACCATCATCAGATACTAAGATCTGATATTGTTTAGCACCATTACCTTCCCAATAAAGTTTCACACCTGCTAAATCATAGCTTGCTTGTAAATCAATTTGAATATATTCATCATCAGAATTACGGTTAGAAACCCATCTTGATTGATCATTACCACCATTATTTTCAAAACTTCCATCTATTGCTCTACTTGCTTCATAAACGTTGTTATAAACAGAAGATGCTGTGGCCGTTTTATTTAAAGCAATATTTTGTAAGTTTTCCGCTTCAACTAAATCACCATAAATCGACCATTGTACCAATTGATATGCTGATCCACTTGATTCATTTAGTTTTAAACGAACATATTTAGCCTCATGATCACCTAAGTCTAAAACATCTTCTTGACCGCCTTGACCATCAGTAATTGTTTTGATCGTTTGCCATGTTTTAGCATCATCAGAGATTTGGATTTCATAATTAATAGCATAATCATTGCCCCAATCTAGATGCATATTAGAAATTTTATATGTTCCTTTTAATTCAACATAGATCCATTGATCATCTACACCAGTAGAAATCCAAGATGTATTAGCTTTATTATCAACAGCATTTGTTGGTAAATTTAAATCTTTGATAGTACTAGAGAAAACATTTTTATTGGCTGCTATATCTTCTTCTTCATAACTTCCATAAACAGAAATTTCATAAATACTAATACCATACTTCAATTGCGTTGATTTATGAGAATGGATTTTAACATAACGACCATAAACTGGTTCATCAAAATTATACTCATCTAATAAATCATCTTCTGTAGCTAAACCTTCTTCGACAGAAACCCAATTATTTTTATCGTTAGAAACCTGGATTTCATAATCATCAGAACATGCTGCTTCCCATTGAATACTCAAAGCATCAATTTTTGAATATTGGCCTAAATCAACAATGATCCAGTTATCATCTTCATTTCTTAAAGAACTCCATCTTGTAGCAGTATTGCCATCCACAGCATTTTCTTTAACATTACCCGGATCATTTGTAGAAGTACTGCTTACCTCTACTTCTTTATTAAGGGCAAGTGAATCACTAGTTTTGAAAGTTATTTCTTTAATTTCAAAACAATCACCAACACCTTCTTTCATTACGATTTTAACGTATGGATAAACACCGCCTAATTCAACGATGTCACTGCCACCATCACCGTTACTTATCGATGTCAACAATTCATATTCTTTACCATCTTTAGAAACTAAAACATCATATGCACTAGCATAGTTTTCACCCCAAATAATTTCCATTGAAGCTAGATGCTGATTACTGCTAGTAAACATGCTAATCCATTCATCTTCTAAATCTTCAGTTTTAAAATATGTACTTTCATCACCATCGAAAGCCATTGTGATGTCATGATTTTCTTCACTAGATGAAGCTTGATAACGATTATCAGCTGTTTCATTTAAAGTGATTGTTTGACCAGCATATGGTAATGCTCCTGAAACAAAAGTTGTTTTTGTTTCTTGACCATCATAATTTAAAGTTACTTGTACAACTTGATTATCACTAGTATCATTAACTGCTAATGAAATTTTTCTTGTATCATCACTTTCATCAATAATAACACTGCAAGGATAATCAACAGAAATTGTATAACCTGGTTTATATTCTAATGTACCAGCTTTATAGAAATTAATTTGAGTTTGTTTTAAACCATCATGTCTAACTGCTTGAACATCTTCATTGTTGGCAACAACTGTAATTGGAATATCTGTAGCATAATCACTTACACTGCTTGCATCAGTATTTGGTAAAACAATATAAGCATAGCTTTCATCATTTGGTTTTAAACCATGATCTAAATAAGCTGTAAATGTAGCTGGTGTTTCAGCTTTTTTCTCTTCATCCCATAATGATGGATTATCCATTTGGGTACTGTTACTTACAACTACGTCAGTATTATCTAAAAATACATAACCAACTTTATCATTATATAACCAATTAGTATTGTAAACTTGTTCTTTAGTTCCTTCACTTACAGTTTGGCCACCAACATTAACATCATTTGCTTCACATTGGTTTAAAGTTGTATGGATATTTACATTTTCAGTAGAACTAATACCTGAACCTAAAGCAACAAACTCATCATCAAAGAAGAAATACCCCTTCTTCACTTGAGTTCCTTTTTTATCCATATCATAAGCAGTAGCTCCATAATTACCATTAGAAACTCCAATAGTATGTTCTGTTCCATTAGTAAAACGTCCTGAATTAGAATAATCTTGAACTATTCTTGCAGCAGTTGTTGTTCCTGGACAGTGTGACCAGTCATATGTTGGATAAACATTAGTATATTCATCACCATCAACACTAATAGTAGATGCTGCCGAAGATGTCCAGTATATTAATTGTCCGCCATCTTCTTCATAACTACTCCAGCTGCCACGCCATTCACCACCAATAATTTGATCAGAGTCCATTTTGATATTGACACCATAATCATCTCTCATATGTGAAGCATAACCAGAACGCCACATATAATAGTTACCATTTTTACCATTTGATGTATCTTTTCCTTGGATATTATCAAGAATGTTTTGATATTCATTACTATGTTCAGGATCTGATGCAATCATTCTTTTTAATGGTTCAATATATTCGGATGCATAATTTTCATAACCAACATCATAATCATATGGACGATAACCAAGATAAAGTTCCATGATATCGCCTCTAATGGTCCAGCTAGTACCATCAATCATATAATCAGCCATTAAATCAATAACATCCTGACTAAAAGCATATTCTGTTTCTCTTAGCATATAAATCCAGAAACTCATATCTCTAAACATTGACATTCCATAGCCATTAGAGTAAAACTGTCTTCCATGCATATAGAAACTATTGTCAACCTGTACAGCTTCAGCAGTATTATCATCCCTCTGGACAACTAAACAATAACTTAAATAATCATCTACCAATTCTTTTAAATCCAGCTTTTTAAAACCGCTAGAATCGGTATGTTTAGTTCCATTTTCAGTGATAATTGCATAATAAACGTAATTTTGATCAAACCATAAGTTATTTTGACCTGTTCCATATTTTTCTGGTGTTTTTTCTAAAAGTTTTTCCAGTAAAATATCAAAAGCATCATCACTGATGATATCTTCCATGAATAAAGCAATTCTAGAAAATCTTAATTGAACCCCAATCTGATTTTCCCACCAGTTTGTTGATGAGGGATCTTCTTGGCCCCAATATATAATCGCTTGATTCAACTTATCAATAACTTCTTCATCGTGATAAAGAGAATTTCCTTCTTGATGGTAAGCTATTGCAATAGCCTGAAGACGATCTAACGCTAAATATGGTGACCAGGCAACTCCATTAGCAGCGCTTGTCGTTGCATCATAATCAACATCATCAAACGATCCATCTTCCTGGATCAATTTAAGATAATCTTCAGCTTTCGAAACATAACATGTTTCTACTTTAGCACCATCATCAATCGTATCTTGAGTTAAAAAGTAATCTTTTAGTCTTGTTTTAATGACTGCAAAATCATTTTCACTTGCATAAGTTACATGCAAAGAACTTAACGCTAACCCTAAAGACATGATCAATGACAATGTTATTTTCAATGCCTTTTTTATCATTTTTCTACCCTCCTTACATTGAAAACGCTTACTACAATTATTATTATTTATTCATATAGCTTGAATTTCAACGCTCAATTACTTGAAAACTGCTTCTATTTTACAGAAGCTCGTTCAATGATCTTAACACTTAATAACTCTGTTTTTTTAGGATAATCCTTTCTTTGAATTCGATCTACTAATCTAGCGACCGCTTCTTTACCCATACCTTCTTTTTGGACCTGAACCGTTGTAAGCGGGGGAATAAACTTTTCACAAAGCGGGGTATAATCAAAACCAGTAACTCCAATATCGATAGGAACACGCAACCCCATTTGAACCAAAGCCTTAATAACCGCAAAGGCATTAGAATCATTAGCACATATTAAAACATCGGGCAATTCCTTAGATTTTAATATTTTTACTACCTCATCAATTTGATTATTGATAATATATTTTTCAATATTTTCTAAAAAAGAATATTTTTTAATATATTCATCATCAAAATAATCATTAATAATTTGATGATTAATCAATGCTTCTTTATAACCAATGAAACGATCTTGAAAACTTAATGAATAATTCAAATCACCAAAAAAACCAATCTTTCGATAACCTTTTTGAATTACATAATCACTAATCATATAGCCACCTTGTTTATTATGAGTCAAAACACAATCACAACTATCATATAATGACGTAAAATCGACTAAAACAATCGGAATTCCAGTTTGTTTTAATTGATTTAAATTCATATCCGATATTTTACCAACAATGACAATACCGGCTACTTTTCGAACAACGATACATTCAGGCAATTCCATATTAGAATCATCAAAATAATTCATAATTGAAAAATAACCTAAACTCTTAGCCTCTTCAACGATCGAACGTAAAACAATTGAATAAAAATGACCGGTATCGGCATAATAGCTTTGCATCATAATCGCAATATTTGATTTAGAAAACACTGATAGATATTTTCTTTTTTCATTAATATAACCCATTTCATCAGCCGTCTTTAAAATCAATAGTCTCATTTCATCACTTACGCCTGGTTTATCGTTTAATGCAATTGATACAGCATTAATTGAAACATTTAATTTTTTAGCGATATCTTTCATCGTGACTTTCATAGGCTTCCTCCTTTTGTATATTATTATTTTCAAGTATCTGTCCTTTATTTTCAACAGTAAATAACTTGAAAAAATGAAAAGCTGCTAAATCAGCAGCTTCTATCTATTATTTTTTAATTGCTTTCTTGATTGTTTCAAGTGATTGATTTTCCAATAACATTTTAAAGACCATATCATAGTTTTCACTTTCTAAGTTATTTAGAAAACTACTATCTTCATCTGGGTATCTAGATTTAAATAATTGCAAGGTTAATTGTTCCTTTTCTTCTTTTTTACCTTTTTCGATTCCCTCTTTGATTCCTTTCTTCATTCCATCCTTTTCGCCTTTTTCCACCCCTTTTTGATAGCTTTCTTCAAGTTCCATCTCATGAGCATAAATATTCAGTTCCCGATTATATGCCGCTAATCTTAGTTCATCATCCTGATTAAATCTTTCCATCTTGTCTTTCATTATTCCAATCACCTTCGCTTCTTTCAGCTTCATTATATCATCTGTTATCCCGTTTGCAAATATATAGATTGCCAGTTCTAATTCACTGAATTCATCTAGTTTTTTATACTGCTTTATGACATTGATATATGGTACTTGAACATATACTCGACTCATCAGATTATTCTTTTCTAATTTACCTTCTTTATTTCTACTTTGATATGTATCATAAAGCTGTAGATTATCACTATCTATATCATTAATAAATATAATCTGATAGACTGGATTAATAAATTGATATTTATTACCCTTTTTTTCCTGATATGTAAGCATTTTAGCTCCGTAGAGTTGAAAACGATGACGTTGTCTAACAGAAAAAGATGAGTTCTGCATTTCAATATCAATCTGCTTACCCGATGCAACAGTTACTCTAATATCTAAGATCATATCTTTATCTTCAACATGATTACGACTTAAATCCGGATTCAAAACTTTGATATCCTGACATTGAATGTTTAAAATACCTTCAATAAACAGTTTTAACAAATAACGGCAATCATAATCTTTATCATCAGCCAAAGAATATTTAAAAAGAACATCACTTTTAAAATCATAAATCTTCTTACCAGTTTCTTTCATAAAAAACCTCCTTTGTTATTTATATACATTTACAAAAGAGGTTTTTTCTTTTAATTTTCGAATAATTTTTTAATTAAATTATTAGCCATTATATAACTAAAAAAGTCATCAACGTTATGATAACGTGATGACTAACATATAATTTTACCGTGTCTACTTGACAAAGTATATATCAATTGATGACTTTATTATTTATAATTGTTTACAATTTCTTTAAACACTTTTCCTCGCTGTTCATAACCTGAAAACTCATCAAAACTGCTTGTTGATGGTGACAATAGGATAATATCGCCATTTTCAGCATGATTTAATGCTTCAAGTGTTGCTGCCTCAAGATTTTCAACATAAATACTATTTTCAATATGCATTTCTTCTTTAAATCGTTTTCCAGCTGCTCCAAAAGTAACTAAACGTTTAATTTTATTACCATAGCTAGCCATTTCTTGTAAATCTAGTCCTTTTTCAAAACCACCCATTAGTAAAATAACTGGTTTATCAAAAGCCTTTAATGCAATAATACTAGCATCAGTATTAGTTGCCTTAGAATCATTGTAGACTTTAACACCATTAATTTCTCGAACAAATTCAATTCGATGTTCAACACCAATAAATGATGAAATTTCCTGATTAATAATTTTAGTATCTACATTTGATAACTTAGCCATACAAATGGCAACCATAATATTTTGTAAATTATGTTTACCAACTACTTTAATATCAGCAATATCAATAATAAATTCATTTTGATAATAAATAGCGTTATCTTTAATCATACAATCAGCTTCATCAATCAATGAAATAGTTATTTTTTGACAAGGCACTTGATAACGATCTAAATATTCTAATACTGTCTTATCGTCTTTATTAACAATAAAATAATCATCTTGATCAGTATTTTTATAAATATTTGTTTTTGAAGCATAGTATTCATCAAGTGATGCCATATAATCTAAGTGATCAGGTGTTAGATTAATGATCGTTGAAAGATGTGGTTTAAAAGTATCAATGTCCAATAATTGGAAATTACTCATTTCAATAACCACATAGTGATTTTCTTCTTCCAGCAAATTATTATCCATAACAATATCACATAAAGGATAACCAACATTGCCAGCCAAATGAACATTTGGATATTTACCTTTTAATATTTTATCAATTAGTGTAACTGTTGTTGTTTTACCATTAGTACCAGTTACTCCAATATAATGTTGTTTTTTAGCTACCTGAAAAGCTAATTCAATTTCTGTATAAACTGGAATCTGACGTTGTTTTAAACGTAAGATAAAAGGCTTATGGTAATTGATACCGGGATTTTTAATTACAAAATCAAAATCACGTTCAAACAATTCATCTGGATGACTACCAGTAACCATTTCAATTCCCATATCTACATATTGTTGATATTCAGGAATATCATTAGCCTCCTTAGCTTCATTTACAGTAATAGTTGCATTTAAATGATGTAATAATCTAATTGCCGCTTTACCACTACGAGCTAAACCAATTACTAATACTTTTTTACCAGTTAACATTTTATAACACCCCGATTACAATTGATAAAATTCCGCAAATAAAACCAATAAACCAAAATGAAATTGTTACCTGTTGTTCAGACCATCCTAACATTTCAAAATGATGATGAATTGGTGCCATTTTGAAAACTCGTTTTCCTCTTGTTTTAAAAGAAACAACTTGAATGATAACTGAAACAGTTTCCATTATAAATACACCACCAACTAAAATAAGCAATAATTCTTGTTTAGTTAAAATTGCTAGAATAGCAAGAAAACCACCTAAACCAAGTGAACCAACATCGCCCATAAAGATTTTAGCTGGATGATAATTAAACATCATAAATCCAAGTAACGCCCCTACCATTGCTGTTGCATAACTTGCAAGAGCATAATCTTTAGTCATTGTTGCAAAAATGATAAATGGTGCAATTGCAACCATTGAAAGCCCTGTTGCTAGACCATCAAGTCCATCTGATAAATTAACACCGTTACTAGTACCAGCAAACATTAATAGAATTAATGCAGGATATAAAATACCAAAATCAATATCCACTTTAACAATTGGTATTGTTACTACTGAAGTAAATCCAGGGATAAAATTCATTGCAAAGAAATAACAAATAATTGCAAGAGCAATCTGTGCTAATAATTTAGCTAATGGTGGTAACCCTTTATTACTATGTTTAATGATAATTAAAGCATCATCTACAAATCCAATTAAACTATAACCAACTAAAACAATTGTCGCTAAAATAATTTCTGGATTAAATAAATCACCAATATTAACGATTACAGCTGCGATTATTGCTGCTAAGACAAAAACAATACCACCCATTGTTGGTGTCCCGTTTTTTACTTTATGAGATTCTAAACCTTCTTCACGTTCTACCTGTCCAAATTTCATCTTATGTAAAAATGGTATTACTTTTGGCATGGCTATTACTACTAAAATAAACCCAATCACAAAAGCAAATACTAACTTAAGAAAATTTTCCATGTATCTGACCCCTTTTTTTCAAATTCGTCTTTACTATATCATATTATCGATAAATAGGCAAAATAAAAGGGACAAAAGTCCCTTTTATTCAATCACTGTTAATCGCAAATACCTAACTCTTTCATCTTTTTCATTGCTTGATCAATTGCTGCTTCGGCATCTTCACCATCAGCAATTATTTCAATTTTAGCCATGGTTGGTATTCCTAATGATAAAACTCCCATCAATGATTTCATGTTGACTGTTTTTGAAGCGTAGACTAGTTTAATATCACTTTTAAACACCTTCATATTATCAACTAATTCTGTTGCTGGAGTAGCATAAAGACCAACTGGATCAGTTACGGTAACATTAATTCTTTTTACCATGTTGCATTCCTCCTTTGTTACTTATATTATAACATTGTTACTAAGTAATTTCATTAATAATGACATCCTTTTTTACTAAAATAACATCAAATAATGACTCTTTCAAAACAACGCTACATCTAATCAATATGTTAAAAAAAACAAATATATTCCACTTAATCGATTGCCAATTATTTTCTAATTATTACATAAATATTCCACTATATTTGCACAAAAAAATGAACTTTAATTCATAAAACAACATTTATCCCACAATTATCCCACAATGATGAATTATAGTTAAGAGCTATGAAAGGAGAGGCCTAAATGACATCAAAAAATAAACAGCCACTTAGCAAATTAGTTATATTTATCTATATTATAGCTGCAATTATGCTAATTGCTTTTGTATTAAATTTCTATGATATAACTACTTATTTATTATCATTACATGCTGCTGGGTCAATTTCTTTTACTACACAATGGTATGATTGTATTATGTATTATGTTAATAATACTCTTGACTATCTAGCAACAGCCGTAATTATCTTTTGTTTAGGTTATATCATCAATAACATCAAAACAAATAAAAAAGTAGATGAAACACCATCTACTCAAGAAATAGATTCTTAAACTAGAATCTATTTTCTTTTTTCAATCATTATTACATAAGGAGCTAGCTCCTTATTAATCATTTTAAACATTCCAACATTAAACAACTTAAAATCCAGTTTCGAAACATATTCATCAATAATCACACTTTCCCTTTTCCCCTCATCATGACCAACATAAACAACCAAATACAATATACACCCTGGATTTAATAACTCAATTCCTTTTTTTATTGCTTGTAAACTACTATCAGCTTTAGTAGTAATACTATGATCACCATTAGGTAAATAACCAAAATTAAAAATACCAACATCAATACTATCAACATACTTATCTACACGTTCATGACTATCTAAGATAAGCTCAACATTATTAACATCCTTTAATCTTTCTTTAGTATTAACTAAAGCCTGCTCTTGAATATCAAAACTATATACTTTATTAGCTAAACCACTTAAAAATAACGTATCATAACCATTACCCATCGTAAAATCAACAGCGATGTTGTAATTATTTTTTTCAATTCTACGATGAACAAACTCAATCATCGATTCCATCATCTCACCCTTTCAGTTCCATTATATCTAAAAATACTCGCTAATGAAACAAAAACGAAACCTGATGATTTCGTTTTTATTGATTATTATTCTTTTCCAATAACAACAGCCTTAATATTTCCTTAGCCTCTTTACAGCAATATTCAGGAATTTCTGTAAAACTACCCGTTTCCCAATTAGCTGTCGCTACACACGTATTACAAAGTGGTCTTAATTTACATTGAGCACATTTTTCATTTATTTTTAATTCTTTACTTTCAGTTACGATCTGTTTCCAGGCATTTTCAAAACCAGTTTTAAAAACGTCTACTGCTGGTGTAAACAAACTAACACAAGGTTTCATTAATCCCTGCCAGTTAATCATAAATGAAGAATTACCAGCTTGACACTCAATACCACAACCATAATTATATTGCTGCTTGACTTTCATCAACATTGAATCAACGTAATTTAAAAACACCTCATCACCTAGTTCATTTTTTAACACTTTAATTCTTGCTTGAGCTACATCTTCAGGACTTAAACGAGATTGTTCTTCAAACGCTTTAAAACGATCCTTTAATCCTGGTAACATATAAGTATCCATATGTAAAGGAACATCTAGTTCCTGGGCAATCCGATACATATCATCAATCTGATCAAAATTAGCTTTAGTAACACTACCATTCATCTTTACCTTTACGCCATGATCTTTTAATAATTTAATTGCTCGAACTGTCTTTTCAAAACCACCTGGATAATGACACAAATCACGATAAGTTTTTTCATCATTACCATATAAAGTAATATTAATACGCCGTGGTTTATTTTCACCAAAAAAAGCTGCCCACTTTTCATCAATCAATGTTCCATTAGTATTAACTGTTATTACCATTCCCATTCTTTTAAGTTTTAAATATAATTCTTTAAAATCTGGAAATAACAACGGTTCACCACCAGTTAACATAATAAATAAGACCCTAGCTTTTTCCAACTGATCCACTAAATCAAGCCACTTATCAATATCCAATATTTTCCCCTGTTTATTCATCTCTTCATTGCTTAAATGAACATAACACATATCACAGTTCATATTACATAACGGTGTTAACTCCAAAGTACCACTAACCGGCCTTTTATCTTTAACTCCATGTTTTATTAACATCTTTTCAACTGTATTTTCCCCATCTAAAAAATCCATATTTTTCTCCTATACAAATAAAAACCGATTGCTCGGTTTTTAGCTTATTAATATTAAGAACGGTTTGGGTGACCATCTGCAGTTGCAAAAACAGTACCTTTATGGTTCCAAATTCTACCATCGCTTGCTGTTGTAGTCCAAAAAATTGTATCACCAATATTAACACTTGAAACATCCCTAACATTATGATAAGTCTTGTCAGTATAAATAGTACATACTAAATCACCTAATCCATCAGTACCTGTTTCAATCATCCTATCTCCAACTTTATCATTATTATCATCAAAAATAACCTGATTAGAAGAATTACCACAGTGATCCCAGCTATGCGTTACGCCATTGTTATAATCTCCATGCCACCGTTCATACTCATTAGACCAGTCAACATCACAAGCGACTCCCCAACATGCGGCTACATATTCGTTTGGTTCAAATTCTTGAATTGTTACTCTTGGTGTTTCCCATTTTTCTAACATATTAATTTACCTCCTCAATAATCTTTTTGTTAAGAGATTCAAAAACGAATCTTCTAACATCCCTTCTAATTGTTTCTTCTGAAACATCGTATTTTGATAATGCTTTTTTTACAACATTTTCAATCGTATTAGCATCTAAAAACTCATTCCAGATAAAAACAGCACTACGATTTGGAGTCATGATTGCATTGCTAAGTTCTAATTCGTCATCAATCGGAATTATTACGTAATCATCAGCTACCTGGCGAAGTAAATAATTAGGATTGATTCGAAATAGAGTTTTAGTATCTATATTTTCCAGTGTTTTAACATCTTTAGTATTACCAGCTTTGTTAAAATTTACTACTGGTTTAGTATATGTTTTCACAAGACCCCTCTCCTTCCTGCATTAAGAATGTTATACAACATTAACAATTATTGTATATATTCTTATAACATTAATTATAATACTTCTAAATTTTACGTCAAATCTAGAAAATATTGATAGAATCAAATATTTTTATGATTTACAGAAAAATATTTAATAGTTAATCTTTTTGTTATTTGTGATTTTTTTATTATTTTATTTTTGTAAATTGGCTAGTTGTCTTGTTTTTATAGAATTGAATTTTTTTAATTTTTGGATATGATTATTTATAGTTATAAATAGTTTTTATATGTAAAATAACATAATGTAAAAAAATATGGTTTAATAAGGTAAAATAAGTTGATTTGATAATAACATCAAAAAATAATGTTTTTTAAATATAGGAAAGAAAACTCTATCGAAGATGATAGAGTTTTGTAAATTTGTTTGTTAAGTATTCGATGTAATATTTAGGATTGAATTTTTCACCGGTTAGTTTTTCTAATAATTCATTAGTTTGATAAATAGCCCCATATTGGTGAATATATTCTTGTAGATATTTTTTTAATACTTGAAAATCTCCAGATTCAACCCAATCAGCAACAGCTGTTGTTTTTTGCATATGAGCATAGATTTGAGCAGCAATAGCACTACCTAAAGCATAACTTGGGAAATATCCAAATGAACCCCCAGCCCAGTGAATATCTTGTAATATTCCTTCGCTATCGTTTTGTGGGGTGATTCCTAAATATTCTTGGTAAAGCTGATTCCATAATTGTGGCAGCTTTTCAAAGTCAACTTCTCCTGCAAACATTTTCTTTTCTAATTCGTAACGAATCATAATATGCAATGGATATGTAAGTTCGTCTGCTTCTGTTCTAATTAAACTAGCTTCAACTTTATTAATTCCTTGAACGAATTGTTCTAATGAAACTTCTTCCAAGTTATCAGCAAAAAATGTTTGTAAACGTGGATAAACTGGTTTCCAAAATTCTTCACTGCGACCAATAATATTTTCATAAAAACGTGATTGTGACTCGTGCATTCCCATTGAAGCTCCTGATCCTACTGGAGTCATGGTAATATCATCATCGATATTCATTTCATAGATAGCATGACCACTTTCATGAATTGTTGAAAATAAAGCACTTTCTAAATTGTTTTTGTAATAATGAGTAGTAATTCGAACATCGTGATTATGGAATTCAGTAGTAAATGGGTGTTCACTTTCTTTAATAACACCTTTTTTAAAGTCAAAACCAACATAACCAGCTAACCAGCGGTTGAATTCTTTTTGTTTATTTAAGCTATAATGTTTATAATTATATTCTTTATCAATTTTTATTGGTGAAGCTTGGATTTCTTTTAATAATGAAACGATGTGTTCTTTTAACTGATTAAAAAATTCATCTAATTGTTCTACATGGAAACCAGGTTCATAATCTTCTAATACAACATCATATAAACAAGCTTCATTAGTTTTTCGATATTGAGCAAATTCTTTTTCGGTTGCAACAATTTCTTTTAAATATGGCATAAATAACTGATAATTGTTTTCTAACTTAGCTTTTTGCCAGACTCTTTGAGCGATCATTAGACGTTCTTGATGCTCTTGATATTTTTGAGCCGGAATTTTTTCTAAGTCACGTATATCTTTTAGCCATTTTTTTACAATTGCTTTTTGTGATATAGTAAGCTCTTGTTTTTCTAATTCTAATAAAATTTCTTTTACTTTAGGATCAGTAATTGTTTTAAACAATTCTCCTGATAATAATCCAACGGATTTAGCTGTTAGCGCCATTGATTTTTCTGGTGCTTCAGTTTCTTGATCCCAGGAAAATAGTGTTAGTGCTTGATTTAATGCTTGTCGTTTATCAATATATGTTTGTAAATCTTGAAAATTCATGTCATGCCTCCTTAAATTTATTACTTAACCATTTTTCTTTTTTAATACCAAATATTATACCAGTTGCATCAGCTAAAAACCATCCTATCGGTATTGCCCACCAGATAGCTAGAGTTCCAAAAAATGGAGCAAACGCGTAAGCAAGAACAACCCTTGTTCCTAAAGAAATGATTGTTAAAACTACAGAAATACCTGGTTTTCCAACCCCACGGTAGTAACCGTATAATAAAAATAAACATCCAATTCCTACATAGCATATTCCTTCAATTTGTAAATATTGAGCTCCTTGACGAATTATCTCTATTTTTGATGGTTCTATAAAGATCAACATTAATTTATCTGCAAATATAAAGACAATAGCTGAAATAATTAAACAAAAAATTGTTGATATTGTAATAGCTACTTTCAAACCAGCTTTTATTCTTCCTTCTAAATTAGCACCTTTATTTTGGGCAATATAAGTTGAAAAAGCATTACCAAAATCTTGAACCGGCATATAAGCAAACGAATCAATTTTAACTGCCGCTACAAAAGCAGCCATCGTAACTAATCCAAAACTATTAACTAATCCTTGAATCAATAAGATCCCAAAATTCATAACTGATTGCTGGACACAAGTTAATAATGAATAATCTTTAATCTTTTTAAATATCGCTCTATCAAAATGACGATGTTTCTTTTCTGGCAACAATTCTTTTTTAACTATCACACAATAAATCATTATTCCAATCCCGCTAAAGGCTTGAGCAATAGTTGTTGCAAGTGCTGCTCCAGCGACATTTAAATTAAGACTAGTGATAAAAAAGATATCTAAAACTATATTAATAATCGCTGCTATAGCTAAAAACACTAATGGAGTTTTAGAATTACCAAGTGCTCTAAGTAAAGAAGCAAAATAATTATATAAAAACGTAAAGATGATTCCCATAAAAATAATAAATAAATAATCATACGTAGCTTTATATATATCACCTGGTATATTCATAAATACTAAGATTTGATTTATCAGCAGTAAACATATTATTTGCAGGATAATTGAAAATATTGCAATTCCTACAAATGAGACAAAAAAAGAAACTTTCATTTTATCATGCTCTTTAGCACCATAAAACATCGAAAACAAGACGCCACTACCCATACATAAACCTAAAATCATCGAAGTTAAAAACGTCATTAACGTAAACGAAGAACCAACTGCTGCTAAGGCATCAGTTCCAATATAATGTCCCACAATAAAAGTATCAACAACATTATATAACTGCTGTAATAAATTTCCTAAAATCATCGGAATTGAAAATTTTAATAACGCTGTTGCAATATTCCCCTCTGTCATAACATCACCTTCCAATATCATAGCTATTTGCTAAAATAAAGTCAAACTTATTCATTTATTACACGCCAGTATATTAATAACTTATCTAACGAATACGCAGCATTAGCTGGTGAAGTTGATGGTAATTTAGTTACCGGCAAATCAATAATCGTATCAAAATAACGGTGATATAACTTATCAGCTAAATTACCATTAGTATAAATATGTTTAACTGAACTATTAGTGATAATCATATTCAAATCATTAACCTCAACATCACTAATACTGCTATCACTAGAGCCTTTAATATTACAGCTAGCTATAACATCCCATAAAGCAATTTGATGGCGTTTTAAAAAAGCCTTTTTATCAGCAATTTCCTCAGGTACAGTATCTTGATAAACAGCTGCTAAAACGCGCCAAAAACGATTTTGGGGATGATGATAAAAAAAGTTAGCTTCGCGTGATTTAACCGATGGAAAAGACCCTAAAATTAGTATTTTTGAATCTTTATCATATATCGGTTCAATCAAATGATACTCCTTCATAATCTAATCCTTCTTTCAATTTAAAAAACTAACAATAAATGATATAATTATCATATCAATTATTAATTAATATTAAAAGGAGTTAATTTAATTATGAAAGAATATTCTCTTAATAACATTGAAAATGCTAAAATAATTTTTAAAACTAAATCAAAACAAAAAATATTAGATGTCTTTTACCAGTGCAAATCTATTTACAAATTAACACCTGAAGAACTAATAATCATTGATGATCAAATGTGTTTACCTATTAACCTTGATAAATGGACAGATATTGATAATCCAGATAATAATTTTTTAAACGTTTTAAAAGTTTTAGAAAAAATCACTCGTCCTAAAGGAACACCACTAAGTACCATTAATGCAACTTTAATTGGCTTTGACAAAGATAGAGATTTATCATTTAGATTTAATGGTGACTATATAAATGGTAAACATGTTCTAACTGGTAGTTACAGCAATAATGAAAAAATGCTTTATCAAGAAAAATTATATCTAATAGAATAGAGGGATAACCATTATCCCTCTATTGTTTTAAATTTCAATATTTATATAAATACATTTCTTGACTAAAATATTAAAAATTGGAAAAATGTGTAGAATAATCTATAAAATTATAGAAAAATGTGAAAATAACACTTTAAACATAAAGAAAAATGTGTTTAATAAAACTATAATCTTTTGGAATTTTGTGATAAGATAAATTTGTAACAAACAAGAGGTGATAATATGGAGCGATTAAGACGTAAAGTTGATAAGATTCTAGAAAATTGGAAAAAAACAGATAATAGATATCCTTTAATCATAAAAGGTGCTAGGCAAATAGGTAAAACTGAAGCTATAGAACATTTTGCTAAAAATCATTATAAATCAATTATTGAAATCAATTTTGTTCTTCAAAAACAATATAAAACTATATTTGATGATGGTTTTGATGTAGATACGATAATAAGAAATATTTCTCTTATTAATCCTGAATTTCAATTCATCGAAAACGAAACATTGTTTTTCTTTGACGAAATACAAGACTGCATCAACTGTGCGACAAGCTTAAAATCTTTTCAAATAGATGGACGATATGATGTTATTTGTTCTGGTTCACTGATGGGAATTAATTATCAAGAAATAGAATCAAACAGTGTTGGATATAAACAAGACTATGAAATGTATTCCTTAGATTTTGAAGAATATTTATGGGCAAAAGGTTATAAAGATGAGCAGATTGAAAGTTTCTATAAAAAAATGCTGAATATTCAACCATTATCAACATTAGAATATAATATTCTTCTAGATAATTTTAGAGAATACATGGTATTAGGCGGCATGCCAAAAGTTGTTTTTACTTTTGTGACCCAAAAAAATTATAGTGGGACGCTTCAATTACAAAAACAATTATTATTAGATTATGAAGAAGATATTACTAAATATGCAGGCGGCCTAAACAAAGGAAGAATCCTAGATATATACAGAAAAATCCCTATATTTTTAGGTAGTGACAACAAAAAATTTAAAATCTCTAAGATAAAGAAAAATGCTAGAAATAGAGATTATGTAGGAGTTGTAGATTGGCTATCCAATGCGGGTATCGTAAATGTTTGTTATTGCATGGGACTTCCAGAACTGCCATTAAAAGGAAACTACAATCCCGACAATTATAAATTATACTTTGGCGATACAGGATTATTGATTGGATCCCTCGATGAAGAAGTTCAAGAAGATCTTCGTTACAATAAAAACTTTAATACCTATAAAGGGGCAATATATGAAAATATCATATCAGAAATTCTTGTTAAACAGGGATATAAGCTTTATTTTTATAAAAATGAAAAAAGTACCATTGAGATGGATTTCATGATACGAGATAGAAACTCTCTTATTCCTGTCGAAGTAAAAGCAAATGATCAAGCTACAACATCACTTAATAAATTAATTAAAGACCAGAAATATTCAGATATTCATTACGGAATCAAGTTTGCTAACAAAAATATTGGATTTAATGATTATTTCTATACTTTTCCTTATTTTTTAGCATTATTTTTAAAAAGATTCTTAAGAGATAAAAATAATATTAAATAAAAAATTAAAAAACAAATATCATCAAAATGATTAAATTGTCAAGCAAAAAACAACTATACTCCTGCGAAGAAAATCACAAATATAAATATCTATCTAAAATATAATGGTACTATGAATAAAAAAACGTCCGACTGATATACTTATTATTTTCACCTAAATCAATTTTCAATCAGATAACGAAAAACGCCAAAATGGCGTTTTTTATATGATATTAAAAATAATATACTTATTATTCAATTCTAAGCATTCGATATCCTACCCCAACATGAGTCTGGATATATTTTGGCTTAGCAGGATTAGCTTCAATTTTTTTCCGAAGTGTTGCCATAAATACTCGCAAGGAAGCAACATCACTTTCCAAAGTATTTCCCCATATTTCTTTAGTAATAAAAGTATGAGTCAATACTTTTCCAACATTTTTAGAAAGCAAGCATAATAACTTATATTCAATTGGTGTTAAATGCAGTTCTTTATCTTTTAAATAAGCACAGCCACTAGCATAATCAATTCTTAAATCACCATTAACAAACTCACTGCTTTCAACTGGCTGATTTTGATTATAACTTAGTCGTCTTAAAACAACTCTTAATCGCGCCAATAGTTCCTCAACTGAAAATGGTTTGGTTAAATAATCATCAGCTCCTGCATCTAGCGCTTCAATTTTATCATGATCTTCACTACGAGCACTAATTACGATGATTGGCATATTAGTCCAGGTTCTTACTTTTTTAATTATTTCTACTCCATCAATATCAGGCAAACCTAAATCTAATAACATAATATCAGGTTTTTTTGAAGCAGTTTCAATAATCGCTTGTTTCCCTGTTTGGGAAGTATGATATTTGTAATCATGAGTTTCTAATGTTGTAACAATTAGATTTCTTACTGCATTATCATCTTCAACAACTAAAATTACTGGTTTATTCATGAATTTCAACCTCCTCAATTGGTAACGTAAAACTAAAGATAGTTCCTTTTGGATGATTGTCAGTTACTGTAATAGTTCCATTATGGGCAGTAATAATTGTTTTACACAGGGCTAGACCTAGTCCTAAACCACGTCTAGCATCACTTGTATTATGTTTTACCGTATAGAACATTTCAAATAGTTTTTCTTTATCACTGTCACTAATTCCCGGTCCATTATCACGAATCTGAATTTCAACAAAATGATCTTTTTTTATCGCTTCAATTTCAATCGTCGATCCAACCGGTGTATATTTAATCGCATTATCAATAATATTAATAATTACCTGAATTATTAATCTAGCATCAATTTTAGCTAATATAAATTCATCGTTATTAATAAATACTAGATGATGCTGTTCAATTCTTCGACTAATATGATTTAATGCTTCATTAATAACTTCTTCAATCAATTCAGTTTCTAAATGTAAACTAACGGTACTATCTTCTAATCTGGTTACACTTAAAAGATTTTCAACTAGATTGATCAACCATAATGAATCATCATAAATCACTTCATAAAGCTGCTGCTTTTTTTCATCATCAAGATTTTTAGATTCATTTATTAAAACACTGGCATTACCAGAAATACTAGTTAACGGTGTTCTTAAATCATGAGAAATTGAACGTAATAAATTGGCTCGTAATCGCTCATTTTTAGCTTCAATTGCAGCTTCTTCACGTTTTTTATTAAATAATTCTTTTTCTAAAGCCTGAGCGCACTCACCTACTATTGATAAAACAAGATTGTTTTCAAAAGCATCAATGATCTTATCATTTAATACAATAATAATAACACCATATATATCATTAGCACTAACTATTGGTAAATAATAGTTATCATCCTGATATGCTTTTTTACTATGATATACATCTAAAACGTTTTTACAAACCTGCTTATCATTAGTAACATCAATATTATCATTTCCATAATTTTCATATTCAATTTGATTATCTTGATTAACCTGACAAATAATTACTGGCATTTCTAATAATTTAATTATTTGTTTAGCCGTTGTCTGTTTAATCCCAGCAATACTTTTTTCTTTTTGTAATAAACGATTAGTTTCTAATAAAACTTTGGTTCTATAAGCATATTGCGCTGATTGTTTAGCCTGCTTTTTAATTCTAATCGCTAGAGTACTAGTAATAAAAGCAGCAATAAGCATAATTGCAAAAGTAACCGGATAACCAGAACCATAAGCTGCAAAAGTAAAGCGGGGATTAGTAAACATAAAATTAAAAATCAAAACACTTAAAATTGATGATACTAAACTAAATATTCGATTAGAAGTTGACACAGCAATGATCAAAACTCCTAAAATATAAATAGTAATAGTATTAGCTTCACTAAAACCTAACCAGTGAAATAACATTCCAATTGCTGTTGCTAGTAAAAGAACTAGAATTGAAATTAAAAAGTCACTAGTTTTATAAATAAATTCTTTTTTCTTTTTATTACTTTTTTTTGATTCACCGCTTTGGTGATAAACAACATTGACATCTAAATCACATAATGTTTCTAATATTTGTTTATCTAAAGCATTATATGAGATTCGCCATTTTTTTCTTTGACTATAACCAATAAATACTTTAGTAACTTGTGAATTATGACAAAATTCATTAATTTGATAAACAATATCTTCACCAAATGCCGTTTCGATATTAGCCCCTAATTGTCTAGCTAAAGCAATATTAGCCTGCAATTGTTCACGATCTTCTTTACTTATTTTTGAATTATCAGGCGTTTCAACAAATAAAGCAGTAAATACTGCTTTATTATCTCTAGCGACAGCTGCGGCCATTTTTATCACATCACGATTATATATCGATGGTGATAAACAAATTAAAACATGTTCTTGTTGTACATCCATAAATTAACCCCTTTATGGTTAATATTATAACACATTTTTACTAGCGCGTAATTTCTTTAATTGATTTTGCTGTTCCCATAACAATTAGTGTTTCATCTGGTTTAAAAACATGAGTTGGTTGCGGCAATGGATAAATCTTACCATCTTTTTTAGTTGCTAAAATACTAACATGATAGCGAGTTCGAACTGCTTTTTCAACGATTGTTTTACCTAGCCAGCTGTTTGGAATCCTAATTTCATAAATTGCAATATCAGAAGATAATTCCACATAATCAAAAATATTTTTAGAACCATATTTGATTGCAATTCGTTCAGCAATCTCTTTTTCAGCATAAACAACATAATCAGCACCATTACGTAATAATAACTTACGATGAACTTCACGATTAGCACGTGCAATAACAAACTGAGCTCCATAATCTTTTAATAATACTGTAATTTCTAATGCTGTTTGGAAATTATCACCAATTGCTACAACACAAATATCAAAATTATTAACACCTAAAGATTCTATAAAATCTTCATTAGTTGCATCACCTATTTGAATTTCATTTACAATATTAACTGCATTATCAGCTCTTGTTTCATCCTTTTCAATCGCTAATACTGCATTACCTTCATCAATAAACTTTCTTGATAAATGACGTCCAAAACGTCCTAATCCAATTACTAAAACTGATTTCATAATTCCTCCATATTATCCTATTTGAATTTTTTCGGCTGGTGCTTTGGCAATTGGTAAAGTTCGATTAGAAGCAAAAGCAAGTAAAAAAGTTACCGAACCAACGCGACCAATAATCATCAATATTGCTAATAGTATCTGTGAAAAAGCACTTAACTGCGTAGTTATTCCAACTGTTAATCCAACTGTTGCCATTGCTGAAACACTTTCAAACAATGCGGAAACAAATGGAACATTGTCAATTTGACAAATAATCAAACCAACTGTTACTGTAAAAACTAAATATGCCATTAATACACAGCTAGCAGTTCTAATTATTTCATCACCAATGCGACGATGAAATACTTCGACTGCTTTTCTTTGTTTAAATAAATTAAAGATATTAACTAATAATACTGCAATAGTTGTTGTTTTGATCCCACCTGCAGTTGATCCAGATGAACCACCGATAAACATTAAAATTACTAAAATCATTTGTGTACTTTCTCTAATTTTTGATAAATCAATACTATTAAATCCAGCTGTACGAGCGGTAACTGACTGGAACATTGATTCTAATACTGTTGCATTTCCTTGTTCACACAAATAAATAACAAAAGTTCCACCAAAAATCAAAATTAAAGTAACAGTAATTACTAATTTAGTATGCAAGCGCATTTTTTTAAAGTTAAAGTGACTATCAACAATATCACGCCATACTAAAAAACCTAAACCACCAATTACAATTAATGACATAATAATCAAATTTACATACCAGCTATCTTGATACGAAATAAGTGAATTAAAGGGTTCAATAGTTCCCATAAGATCAAATCCAGCATTACAAAATGCCGAAATACTATGGAAAATTGAAAACCAGATTCCTTTTAAAAATCCAAATCGTGGGCAAAATACTAATGATAATAAAAAAGCCCCAATTGCTTCAATTATAAAAGTGCCCCAAATAATGAATTTAGTTATTTTAACTATCCCACCAACTTGTGGTGAAGAAATAGAATTTTGCATGATTGAACGTGAAATAATTCCGATTTTCTTTTTTGCTAAAGTTAAAATATAAATACATAAGGTCATAAAACCAATCCCACCAATTTGTATCAATGAAATAATTACAAACTGACCAAACCAGCTCCAATGACTATAAGTATCTACTCTAATCAAACCAGTAACACAAGTTGCTGAAGTAGCCGTAAAAAAAGATGTCAAAACTGAAATTTCTTTACCTTCCTTTAAAGAAACTGGTAAACTAAGTAAAACTGTTCCAATAAAAATAATTAAACAAAAACCTAAAAATATTATCTTCATCGGTGAATAACTATGCAACAGCTTTTCTGTCAATTTCTCCTTAATAAGACATCCCCCCTATTATCCTTATTCTTTATAACTAATATACTTGATTAATTATAAATATAAAATAAAGATTATCTGGTTAATATTAAGATTGTATAAAGATGAAAAAATTTTTATATAATCTTAATTCTTCAACTAAATACCTAACATCATTTTTATACTTTTTTTGCTATTTTATAAGTAGAAATAGAGGTGTTATATATGGAAAATGTTGCTCTTATTGGATTATTGGTGTTAATTTTTAGTGGTGGTTATTTCTTATTTAAATTTTCAAAGTTTTAAAAAAGCTAATTAACAGGTCTTCCCTGTTAATTAGCCTAATAATAACTTATTATAATACACTAGTTAGTGAACTTACATAATCATGCAAAGGTTGATGGGCATGATTTTTGTTTTCTTTAATAATATTAACAATAGCACTACCAACAATAATACCATCAACAAACTGGCTAAAATATTCAACTTGTTCTACATTATTTATCCCAAATCCCAGTGCTATTGGCGTATCGGTTACTGTTTTAATAGTTTCTACAATTCCAGCAATATCACCATCAATTCTTTTACGCATACCAGTTACTCCCATTGAAGAAACCAGATAAATAAATCCTTTAGCCTGACTGGCAATCTGGATCGTTCTTTTTTTAGATGTTGGTGCAATCATGGAAATAAAATCAACATCATATTTATAACATACCTCAGTAACTTCCTTACTTTCTTCAAAAGGACAATCAGGAATGATAATTCCATCAACACCGACTTCCTGACATTTTTTAAAGAATTTTTCATAACCATAATGAAAAACAGGATTTAAATAAGTCATTAGACAAATTGGAATATTAGAACTTTTACGAACTTCTAAGACAATTTCAAAAACCTGATCAGTTGTCATTTTCTTAGATAAAGCACGAATATTAGCTTCCTGAATGACTGGACCTTCAGCAATTGGATCACTAAAAGGAATCCCAATTTCAATTAACGAAGCCCCAGCTTTTTCCATTTCTAAAATATATTCTATCGTCGCTTCTTTACTTGGATCACCTGCAGTGATAAAAGGAATAAAAGCCTTTTTATTATTAAAAGCATTTTTAATTCTATTCATGAAGATCCACCCCCCGGTATCTAGCAATCGCAGCAACATCTTTATCACCACGACCTGACAAACAGATAATTACAACGTCATCTTTTTTCATTGTTGGTACTAATTTGCGAGCATAGGCAACAGCATGAGCACTTTCAATTGCACAGATAATTCCTTCAGTTTTAGCTAAATATTCAAATGCTGCTACCGCTTCATCATCAGTTACTGGAATATATTGAGCCCGACCAATATCATGAAGATAAGCATGTTCTGGACCAATACCAGGATAATCAAGTCCCGCTGAAATTGAATATACTGGGGCAATCTGACCATATTCATCCTGACAAAAATATGATTTCATGCCATGGAATACGCCTAAAGTCCCTGTTGCAATCGTTGCCGCATTAAAAGCTGTATCTACACCTTTACCAGCTGCTTCTAAGCCAATTAACTGAACATCTTTATCATTTATAAAATTATAAAACATCCCCATAGCATTGCTGCCACCACCAACACAGGCCATGACTGCAGTTGGCAGTTTACCTTCGTATTCTAAAATCTGCTCTCTTGCTTCTTTAGAAATAACACTTTGAAAATCTCTAACGATCATTGGAAATGGGTGTGGTCCCATAACTGAACCTAAAACATATAAAGTATCATCGATTCTTTTAGTCCATTCCCGCATAGTTTCGTTTACAGCATCTTTTAAAGTCATTGTGCCAGTAGTAACACTATGAACCTTAGCTCCTAAAAGTTCCATTCGATAAACATTTAAGGCTTGTCGATCTGTATCTTCTTTACCCATAAAGATTTCACATTCTAACCCAAGTAATGCAGCAGCAGTCGCTGTAGCTACGCCATGCTGACCTGCTCCTGTTTCTGCTATTACTCGTTTTTTTCCCATTTTTTTAGCCATTAATACTTGACCTAAAACATTGTTTATTTTATGGGAACCGGTATGATTTAAATCTTCTCTTTTTAAATATACCTTAGCCCCTCCTAAATCTTCGGTCATTTTTTTAGCATAATATAATAATGAAGGTCTATTAGCATATTCTTTTAATAATCGATCTAATTCTTGATTAAATTCAGGGTCGTTTTTGTAATATTCATATGCTTTTTCAACATTATGAATTTCATTCATTAATGTTTCTGGAATATATTGCCCCCCGTGAATTCCATATCTACCTGCTGTCATTTTTAATTCTCCTTACTATTTCTTTTATTTTGTTTGGATCTTTAATACCGTTAGTTTCTACCCCAGAACTAACATCAATAGCATAAGCATTAATTTTAATGGCATCGTCAAGATTACCTGAATTAATTCCACCTGCTAAAAAGAACGGTTTATCTAATTTTTTAATTAATGACCAGTCAAAAGTTTTACCACTACCACTAATAACGCTATCTAGTAAATAATAATCTACGGGAAAACTAATTGTTCTTAAATCCGTTTCTGGTGTCATTTTAATAGCTTTAATTATTGGTACATTTATTTTAGCTTTCAACTGTTTAATATAATCAATACCTTCATCACCATGTAATTGTACTAAATCAATAATTTGATCATTTACTAATTTAACGATTTCATCGATTGAAGCATCGACAAATACCCCAACTGTCTTAATTCTTTTATCTAACTTACTAGACATTACCTTAGCCTGATCATAACTTACTTGTCGTTTACTTTTAGCAAAGACAAAACCAATATAATCAGGTAAGATTTCATTTACATAATCAATATCCCCATTTTGAAATAGACCGCAGATCTTAATTTTCATTTGGCTGACGAAGCCCTTGAAGAATTTCAAAAGTCTTCCGTTTATCATGAGAACGCATCAATATTTCTCCAACTAAAACAGCATCAACTTTATTTTCTTCCATCAACTTAATATCATCATAAGTTGTAATGCCGCTTTCAGAAACAAAAATTACATCCTCAGGTACCATTGAACGAAGTTCAACACTGTTATTTAAATCCACTTCAAAATTTCTTAAATCACGATTATTAACCCCAATTATTTTAGCACCAACTCGAAGCGCTTTTTTAATTTGCATTGAACTATGAGCTTCAACTAAACCACTCATTCCTAATTGTTCCGCTAGATTTAAACAACGCATTAACGTAATTTCATCTAATACACTACAAATTAATAAAACAGCATCAGCTCCTAATAATTTAGCTTCATAAATCATGTATTCGTCGATTACAAAATCTTTTCTTAAGACTGGTATTTTTACGATTTTTTTAATTTCTGCTAAGAAATCATCATCCCCTTTAAAGAAATCCGGTTCTGTAACAACAGAAATAGCTGCTGCTCCAATATCTTCATATTCTTTAGCAATCGTTTTATAATCAAAGTTTTGAGTAATAACCCCTTTTGATGGTGATGCTCGTTTAACTTCCATAATATAAGATAAACCTGGTTTTCTTAACGCTTTTTCAAATGGAAAGTCATTATATATTGGTTTTGCAAAAGCTAGTTTTGCTAATTTATCAATTGAATTTCTCTTTTTATTTTCTTCTACCCGTTCTTTTGTTTTTTCAATAATATCATCAATAATCATACTTTAACTCCTTCTACATATTAGTTTCCTTTATGAACTCCTCTAGTTTAGTTAAAGCTTTCCCTTCATCAATTAACTGTGTAGCCAAGTCAATTCCCTCTTGCATTGTTTCAGTCCTTCCGGCAATATAAATCGCTGCTCCAGCATTCAATAATACTGCATCACGTTTTGGTCCTTTAACACCACGTAAAATATCACGAGTGATTTTAGCATTAAACTCAGGACTACCGCCAATTAGATCTTCTTTTTGACAGCGAGTCATCCCAAATTGCTCTGGTGTTATTGTATAGCTAATATAGCTGCCATCTTTTACTTCACAAACAGTAGTTGGTGCCGATAATGAAATCTCATCTAAACCATCTTGTCCATAGACAACCATTGCTCTTTTTACCCCTAAATTTGATAAAACCTCAGCTAATGGTTCGACTAACGCTTCTTCATATACGCCCATTACCTGCATATTAGCACCAGCAGGATTAGTTAATGGTCCTAAAATATTAAAGACCGTTCTAATTCCTAGCTCGCGCCTTACCGGTGCTACATATTTCATAGCAATATGATAATTTTGAGCAAATAAGAAACATATGTTAATCTTGTTTAATATTGTAGCACTTTTTTGAGGAGATACATCAATTTTTATTCCTAAAGATTCTAAAACATCAGCTGCCCCACATTTAGAACTTGCAGCACGATTACCATGTTTAGCTACTTTAACGCCACTAGCTGCTATTACGATTGATGAAGTCGTCGAAATATTAAATGAATTTGAACCATCACCGCCTGTTCCTACGATTTCTAAAACATCTTCATCGTTTAATAATTTAATACAATGTTCTCTCATCCCCGCAGCACTACCAGTTATTTCTTCTATTGTTTCCCCTTTTAAACTTAATGCTGTTAAATAACTGCTCATTTGCACATCACTAGCTTGACCATCCATAATTTCATTCATACAAGCTCTAGCCTCACTAGCTGTTAGATCCTGTTTTTTAGCTAATTTTAAAATCGCTTCTTTAATCATTTTATTACCCCCAAAAAATTTTCAATTATCTTTTTGCCATCACTTGTTAGTATTGATTCAGGATGAAACTGTAATCCATATACTGGATAATCACGATGTTTAACAGCCATAATTTCACCATCATCACTAATAGCCAAAATTTTCAATTCACTAGCTATCGTTTCTTTTGCTACTACAAGTGAATGATAACGAGCTACTGAAAATGGTTGAATAATCCCCTTGAATAATTTATCATCAACTGTTTTTATCAAAGAACTTTTACCATGCATTAACTTTTTAGCATACGTTATCTTACCATTAAATACCTCACATAAAGCCTGATGACCTAAACAAATACCTAAAAGTGGTTTTTTATCATAAAAATATCTAATCACATCTTCAATTACTCCAGCATCTTTAGGTCGACCCGGTCCTGGTGAAATTACAATTGCTGCTGGATTTAAAGCAGTAATTTGTTCTACTGTCATTTCATCATTACGAATAACTTTAATATCATCAGTGATTGAACCAATTAACTGGTATAAGTTATAAGCAAAACTATCATAATTATCAATTAATAAAATCATCTTAAATTCCTCCATCAGCTTCATAAATGGCATTGATCACTGCTTTAGCTTTATTTAAACACTCTTGATATTCATTAACTGGGATACTATCATGAACAATTCCGGCTCCCGAGCAAACATAAATATCTTCACCTTTTTTATAAGCAATTCTAATTGCAATACAAGTATCTAAATTACCAGTAAAATCAATATATCCAATTGCACCACCATAAATACCACGACGAGACTTTTCTAACTCATTTATAATTTGACAAGCCCTGATTTTAGGAGCACCTGATAATGTCCCAGCTGGTAGCATTGCTCCAATTACATCAATAGCATCTTTATTTTCTAATGCCTTAGCAACTACTGTTGAACCAATGTGCATAACATGAGAAAACTTCAAGATTTCTAAATATTTTTCTACTTTAACACTATTAAATTCACCAACCCTTCCTAAATCATTACGCCCTAAATCTACTAGCATATTGTGTTCTGCTAATTCTTTTGGATCAGCTAATAATTCTTTTTCTAGTTTTTGATCTTCATTTTCATCTTGTCCCCGTCTTCGTGTTCCAGCTAAGGGATAAGTATATAAATTCCCATCTTCCATTTTAACTAACGTTTCTGGCGAAGCTCCTGCAATTTCCTGGCTTGGACTTGAAAAGTAAAACATATAAGGCGATGGGTTAGTTGTTCTTAAAACTCGATAGCTATCAAACAAACTCCCGGTAGCTTTAGCTTTCAATCTATTTGCTAGAACTACTTGAAAAATATCACCTTCTTTAATGTAATCTTTAGCTTTTTTTACCATATTGCAATATTGTTCTTTGGTAAATAACGCTTTAAAATCACTTGTTAAACGCAATGGTTCAATTTCAGCTTTGCTGCCATTAAAAATCAATTCTTCCAATCGCTCTATTTTATCAACCGCTTTTTGATAACCAGTCCTTAGATCATTACAATTAGCATTTGCAATTAAAATTATCTTTTGACGATAGTTATCAAAACAAATCACTTGATCAAATAACATTAAATCAACATCATTAAAACCATCACTTTCTACCATTAAATTTAATGTCGATTCATTATATTTAAAATAATCATATGCAAAATACCCTACTAAACCACCAGTAAATGCTGGTAACTTAGGTATTTTAGGACTTTTATATTTTTTTAAGATCTGTTTAATATAATCTTGCGGATGCTTAGTTTTATAAATCTGACCATCTATTGTTACAACATTATTTAAACAGGTAATTTCACTTATGGGCTCAAACCCCAAAAAGGTATAGCGGCTCCATCGTTTTGTATCATCCACACTTTCTAACATGAAGCAATGCTCACTATAGTTTTTTAAAATTCGCATTACTTCAATTGGAGTAATTCCATCTCCATAGATTTCTTTACTAACTGGAACAATGTCATAATCCCCATTAGCAATAATTTGTTTAGCTTGTTTTAATGTTGGATAATACATAAAATTTTTCCTCCTTGATAAATAAAAAACCGTCCCGACAGAAAATAATTCTGTCAAGGACGGATAATAAACTACACTTATTCCGCGGTGCCACCTTGCTTCACGATACACTCGTGCCCTTACTAGATGCTATCACATCTATGACTACTTACGTAAGTCTTACGTCAAAGAATACTCAGCCTCAGCTTTTCACTTTGCCCTCCGTGGTCCATTTAATAGGCTGCGTTCTGCTTGCTTCCACCATCCAAGCTCTCTATAAGTGCACGATCTATTTTTATCTCCACTTCAACGGTTTTCTTGTTTATTATGATATACTGGATAATTATAACTGTCAATAAAATATTTACATTTTAATAAATGTTTTTATCCAAAAACAATTTTTATCATTATTATAAAATTAAAAAAACATTGATTAAATCAGCAAAAAAAATTATTTTTTTTCAATGAAAGGGCTTTCATTTTTAGCGGATATGTGCTATTATAATGGTGAGGAAAGGATTAGACGAAAGGAGTTGATAATATGAACGAAATGTATATTATTTCAGTATTAATGCTTTATACATTAATTGTATTAGTAGATGTATTATTACAAGCGTATCAACTATTTGGAACTGGTCTAGTAGAAGATAGAGAAACAATTTTATCTGTCAAACCAAAATTAATCGCATACATTTCTAGTAAGATCACTTCAATGAGTCTAAGAATTAATTGGAAAAAAGACTATCGCCTAAATATGAAACGTAGACCCCCAATTATATCAGTGGCTCACTAAGGTTGAGTCAAAATAGAGTGGTTTTAGAATATAGATTGTAAAGTTTGAATATAAATTAGATGTGGTTTCACATAAAAATTTCTATAAAGTTGATAATAAAGCCGTATGTTAAAAACATACGGTTTTTAATTTATCAATCTTATTAAACTTTCTTATCAATATACTTTAAAAATTCATCCACATCATAATTAACAATCAGTTCTTTAGGAAAATCAATTTCTTCTAAAATTCCTTCAATATGATCAAAATTCATGATGTCAAAATGAATATGAGCATCACTACCTAAAATAATCTTCACTTGATGTTTTTTACATAACTGCAACATTTCAATTACATTTTCACGTGAATTTAATCGTGATGAACTTCTTAAGGCATTATTGTTGACTTCTAATAATGTATGATATTTTTTAGCTGCCAAAACAACTTTTTCATAATCTAGCGGGCAATAACCATCATCAGGATGAACAATAACGCTAATATGCGGATTTTTGATTGTTTCAATTACTGCATTTGTATTTTGTTCAATTGATCCCGGTTTGTAACAATGAAAATGAATTCCAGCCATGCAATAATCAACACATTGGTAAAGATCATCACTAATACTTAATTTACCATCATAATCTAAAATATTAACCTCAATTCCTAAAATTATTTTTAAACCATTAAAAACTCTTGGAATCACATGATAATTTTTAAAATATATTGGATCACAAGTACCTGGTATTCCCACATCATGTTCAACCATCCCTAATAACTGCAAACCTTTAGCTTTAGCCTCATTTACCATTTCATTCATCGATGAATAACTATGACCGCTTGCAATAGTATGTGTATGAACATCTAATTCTATTTTTCCCATATAGACCTCCTAAAATAATGTAAAAATAAGCAAACTAAATAGAGCGATTGAAGCAGCTGGGGCATCTACATGACTATCTAAATCAGTATTAAAATATGTATTAAAAACAATAAAAAATAACTGTGCCAAAACCCCAAAAATTGTACTAATAGCTAATGAATTTGTTGCTACCATTGCATAACCAGCAATTAAAGTAGTATGATGAGTAGCTGGAAAATCCGGAGTTGAAAAAGCAAAAACCAGACTTAAAGCACTTAATGAAAACCCTAGACTAGCAACACCAGTAATTCCTACAAAATAAGCTGTTATTAATGATAATACTGCGGCAAATATTATTTGAAAACACCAGTAATTAGCCTGTTTATAGCTAAATAACGGTTGGCTGGGATGATGGATATATTTATTAGTCCCAAACAATACTCTAATCAACATATTTAGTGATAGTACAACTAGTGCACCAATATCAATAGGAAAATTCCAATATGTAAACAATGAAAATAATCCATAGCCTAATAAGCCAAAAATTCCACCAATAATTAAAACTAAAGGATCACCAGTAAAATATAATGAACGATTCCCATCAGCACCATTTATATCATAATGTTTAACATTAGCTGCATATGCCAATCCTGCTACCGCACCATTAAAACAAACACAAGGCATAAACAATAAATTCAAGACCTGATTTGTTAAAAGATGAGTGTTAGCTCCTAACCCATCTAAAATAATGACAATAAGACCTACTAAACCAGTAATAACAAATGAAGCTGTTCCACCAATCATTGTCCCAAGACTTCCAGAAACAAAAGCTATTAGATAATTAATCATAGCCCATCTCCTCTCTTTTAAATTTGCTTTATAATATATAATTATATCATTGATTTTTCTTCATTTATAGACAAAAAAGATTATTAAATAAAAAAAGATGCTAAAAAAGCACCTAAAATTCAATATTATTTTGAAGCGATTCTATAAACAAGGATCCTAAAAAACTTCGGTTAATATCTCTATGAACAATATATCCAACTCTAATTATTTCATCAACAGCTAAAGGAATTGCAATTATGTTTTTCCCATTTAATTCCTCACTAATAATACCGGTAGATATTGTATAACCATTTAATCCTATCAATAAATTAAATAAAGTAGCTCGATCACTAACTCTAATAATTTTACGGTGAGTTAAAGTACTTAAAATTTCTTCTGAAAAATAAAATGAATTATACTCTCCTTGTTCAAAACACAAATAAGGATATGGTTCAATATCTTCTAAAGTCACAATTTTCTTAACAGCAAGTGGATTAGTATTACTTACAAATATATGGGGTTTTGCCTGAAATAATTCTTTAAAAACAAGATTATTTTCTTTTAATAATTTAGTAATTACTTTTTCATTAAAATCATTTAAATATAATATTCCAATTTCACTTTTTAATGTTTTAACATCTTCAATTATCTCATAAGTTCGTGTTTCTCTAAGCGTAAATTCATATTCACTATCACGATATTTTTTTACTAGATCAACAAAAGCATCAACCGCAAAAGAATAATGCTGTGTTGAAATACTAAAACGTTTTCTTACTGTCTTTGTTTCCAAGTAACGCTCTTTAAGCAAATCAGCCTGTTCAACGACTTGGCGGGCATATCCTAAAAATTCACGTCCTTCTTCACTTACAACTATCCCTTTATTAGTCCGTGAAAAAATAACAATTTGCATTTCTTTTTCTAATTCTTTAATAGCGTTAGATAAACTTGGCTGTGAGATAAACAATTCTTTAGCTGCTTCAGAAATAGAACCTTTTTTAGCTACGGTAATAACATATCTTAATTGTTGCAATGTCATAGTCTCACCTCCACAATGTTACTATTGTAACATACTAAAACAAGTTTGAAAAATATCTAATTCTAATATTTGATATAGCTTCTAACTATAAAAAACAGCCTAAGCTGTTTTGTCTAATTTAACTATATTTGGTTTCTTTTCCGTGTGCGTTAAAGAATAACTATACTGTATAAAAGCAATTGCCATAAAACAAAGTCCAAATAAAATATCTTTTACAACTAGATAAATAATATCACTATGCATGATAAAATTCGGTGTTAATATAATTGCCTGGATCAAACTATCAATTCTTGTCGCTAAAAAGATTTGTAAGCTCAAGCCAAAGAACTCAGCCACTAATAAACTAACAACACTACATAACCCACTAATTATTAGTCCTGATAAAGATAATCGTCCTGCAAATTTTTGATAGCCTAAAATCGCAAGTAAAGCAATTATATAACCAGTTATACGACCAAAGGCTGTAAATTGATAAATTAATATCCAGATCAAACCACCAAGCAGTGCCCCTAAAACAGCCCCTAAAAAACCAATACTATATTTTTCTTTAGGAACTGATTGTTTATTCTTTAATTCATTAAAACAATCTTTACACACATAAACAATTTCACCATGATAAAGACAAAATGAAACCGGCTTATTGCAATGGCAATGACAGCACGCTGGCTGATATCCAATCTTACGAATGATCATTGTTATATTCTTTAATGTTTCATAAACATTATTTAAGTTTTGACTTATTATAGAAATAGTAATTATATCATTACTATAATTTATTGTTTTTAAAAATCCTAAGCGCTCTAACTTAGCAAAGTAGTTATCAATTCTTGAACGTTTATTACCAGCAATACTAATTTTTATAATTGTATTTTCTGGTAAGACCTTAATTACAACCGGAAAGTCATTAAATAATCCGTATATATTGTTACCCATAACATCTAAATTATTTAATAAGGCAAATTCTTGGATTTCTTTACTATTATCTTCATTTTGTATTTCTTCTAAACCAAAATACTCATTTTCCAGTATGATAAAAAATCTACTAAGAGCTAATAAAAAATATGGTAATGCCCAAATAAAACCAATTAAAAATGTAAAGATACCTAAAATAAACCAGCCAGCAAAACTTAAAATTAAAAGTAACAAATCCTTCATTTTATTTAAAGACATCATCTGCCAGCTTGTTTTTAAAATATCAATAACATTCATTTCCTGATGATTTGCAAGCAAATACGGAACTGGCAAAAACTTTATCAACAAAAAGATTCCAGGTAATATAAACAAAAACATTCCTAAAAGATCGATAAAAAAGATTAACCAGCAAATAAAACCATTTCTAATATACGTTATAAACGATGTTTTTAGTAAGTTTAAATCACTATTACCATTATTAATAATTTCCTTGATATAACAATAAAACTGTGTTGAAAAACCAGCACTAAATAAATATGCCAGTAAAATAGCTAAGACAATTACAAAATCCAATACACCAATAATAGATGCTGTCTTTAAACTCAATAGCCAATTAAAAATAAGAATCAAAGAAACAATCAATCCTAATGTAACTAACAATATTATCAATAAACATTTCCAAATTTGCCAACGATGATTATTAGCTTCTTTACGAGCCCATAATTTCAAATCTTTCCGTTCCATAAATACTCCTCTTTACTTCAACGCCTATATTATACATGATTCTAACTAACTATTCATTATTTTTTAACTGATGTTTTACTTTAAAAACTTGAATAATGATCATAATTAAAGTTGGGGCAATAAATAAACCGATTATTCCAAACCATTGCATCCCCAAATACATTCCTATTAATGAAACAATTGGACTAAGACCAAGGTTTTTCGCTAATAGTCGAGGCTCTAATATATTTTTAGTAACAACAACGATCAAATAAATTATCAGTAAAGCTATCGCTAAATAAATATTATTAGTTAACGCATTAATTATGATCCAAGGCACCATGATCATATCTAATCCTAAAACAGGTAAAAAATCAATGACTGCAATAATACAAGCAAGCATGGCACTTTGCGATAATCCAATTAAAACAAAGCCTAAGTATAATTCTACAAATGTTACGATCATGATGATAACAGAAGCTTTAAAAATATTACTTAAAACATTTTTTACTGTATCAACTACCAAAGAAGTCACCGGATATTTATTTAAAACATATTTTTCAATTAAATCATAATCTAATAAGATAAACAAAGAAGTAATTACCACAAACATTAAATCAAAAAGAAAACTAGGTATTTTCATTATAAAAGTTATTAAACTAGTAATAAAACTAGTCGAAATATTTTCAACTAAACTCATTGAGCCACTATAAATAATATCTAAATACTTACCAGCATCAATTATATAATGATTATTACTTAATTTTTGATATAAATCATTTAAATACTCAGGCATAATTTCTAGTATTTTATAAATTTGAATTACTGTAAAAACTACAATAACAATGATGACTGTAATAAAAAATAAATAATTCAAAACAATAACTAACTTAGTTAAAAAAGAATTCTTTATTTTAAGTAGTTCAATCTCTTTAGCTAATAAAGGCTGCAAAACCAAAACAATTAAAAAGCTAAAAAATAAAGGAACTAGCCAGTTAACTAATGCATATGCAAGCAAAACAAATATTATTACAAGCAACAAATAATAAGCATACTTAATTAGTTTATCTTTCATCCAATCACCATTAAATTATATGAATTACTAGAAAAACAATGACTATTATCGTTAATTTACTACACTATGGTGGACTACATAAGAACTATCATCAATAGCTTTAAAAACATATCCTTTATTTTGATAATATTCAATAACTGGTCCTAAAGCTTTAATTGTATTTTCTTTCCCGTTAGCATCATGAAATAATAAAATAATATTATTTTCATCTGCTGCCGTAGCATTTTTGATTAACTGTTTTACCGACAATTGTCCCGAACCATCTTCACTATCTTCATTCCAATCATAATATTGATAACCACGATTTAATACTTCTTTAGTCAACTTACTCATTATCCTATTACAATACTGCTTAGAAATTTGATTACTGCTCCCACCAGGAAAGCGAATATATTTAGGGATGCTACCTATTTGATTATAAACCAAATCCTCGATTTTCTTTAAATCCGCAAAATAAGCAGATGTAGAACAATAAATCTGATCATATTCATGAACATAAGTATGCAAGCCAATTGTATGCCCAGCTTCATAAGCTGTTTTTATCAAATCAAAATATTCCTTATTTGTTCCGGTTACAAAAAAAGTAGCTTTAACATCATAAACATCTAAGATATCTAAAACCTGCTGCGTATTTTCTGAAGGTCCATCGTCAAAAGTTAAATACACTACTTTTTCATCACTAGGAACAGTTGTTCCTATTTTTTTATTTTCGACTACTGTAACTATACATGTTTCTTTAGTAACATTTAAAGAACGATCTTTAGCATAATAAGTTATTTGATAATTACCGATTTTAGAAATATCCAGATTAGAACTATCGATTGTTAAAATTGGATTATCATCTTGATTATCACTAACACTAACACTTGATAATAAATCAATATCACTATCTTTTAAAACTGTTAAATTACGTACTCCATTAATTACTGGTGATACATTATCTTCTGGCAAAACATGAATAACACTTTTTTTGCTTACACAATTATTATTACGACAAATCCGAATTGCAACTTCATAATCTCCAGGTTTATCAAATTGATAGTCTTCTTTAAAAGATACTTTAGTTCTTTTACTATCATAATAGTTTTTAATCAAATCACTAGCCTTAACTTCCATATTTAAATCAATTGTTAGTTCTTGAACTTCAAGATCAGGAATAATTGTATCTTGTAACTCTAAAGTTACTGTAGTTTCAATGTTATTATAACGATAAGTAATCGGATATTTACCAGTCTTAGTAAAATCTATTTTACTAGTATCAACATTTACATCACTAACTTTACCACCAATTACTCTTTTTATGTTTTCATAAGGATCAAACTTTTGTGAAATTTCTGCAACTGGATGATAACTATATAAAACAATTGGGTTAGTTGGATAAATTAATAAAATAACTATTGAAAAGATCAAAACAATTATAATCAATAGTATTTTTAAACTTTTATTCACTTTCATCCCCTCATCAAAACATATTCATCCTAAATAAAAAAAGAACCCATAATAATGGATTCTTTTAAAATATTATTCTTCTTCTAATTGTTTTAATTCAGTTTCACCAGTAATATATTTTAAAATTTCTGTTGCTGCTTCTTGTGGCCCGCGATGTTCGTAACCTTTGATACCCAAACGAGTTCTTAATTGACCAACTTTAATACCTTGTTTAAACATACGATTAAAATAATCATGTAATAAGATTTCTGTTTGTTCTTGACGTTGTACTGGACCAAATGGATTTGCAAAGAAACTTCCAACTAATCCATATTCAGTAGTTGTTCCTTTTGACATACGATTTCCAGCTCTAAATACTTTTAAAGCACTATCAACATCATCAAAGAAACTTAATGCTTCGCCACCTTCTTCATAGTTGTTTGCATATAAGAATAAATCAACTTCATGAGGAGCAACAACATCTTTATAATCTGTAATTGGAATTACAATTCGAGCATTTACTTTATCAGGATTCATAAATACAGAGCGGTCTAATTCTTTGAAACTATAACCAGCATCTAAATCATCTAAACGCACGAAAGCCCCAATTTCTGTACCTGATGATTTAATTTGTCCTTTATCATCTAAGTATAGAACACCCATATCATCATATACAGTTACTAAATCACGGATATAAGCGGCACCAAATACTTTAATTTGTTCAATTGTTTCCGATTTACCAGCACCACTATCACCCATAACAACGATATTTTTAACTTCACCAGAATGTAATGTAACTTTAACCATTGCCCCATGAATTGGTAATTGACGTTGATTAATTTTACGAACATTGTGTAAAGTTAACATCATTTTCTTCATATATCCAAAGTAATCGAAATCATCACTTGCAGATAATAAAGCTACCATCATATCATTTTCATCATCTTGATAGAAAGCTTGGTTCTTTTCACCATCTTCATAACCATATACATAGATAATATCTGGTTTACGATTACGATATTCTTCTTCACTAGCTAATTCAAATAAGTTACATAATGCAACCCCTTGAGCCATGAAAGCAACATTGAAATATACAAATGCTAATAAGTTACCAACTTTAGCTGGATAACAGAACCATTGTTCAGAATCAAATTTTAAGTCTTCAATTGGATTATGTTTAATTTCAGGGAAAATTCCATCACGTTTATTACGTTTTGAATAAGTAATAAATGGTGGATGAATAATCACTGTTTCAATAAAAGGAATATCATCTAAATTACGGTATTCATATGGTAAAAAAGAACGCATATTTGTTACTCTTAAACCAGCATTAACACCAGCTGTAATTTGACGATATACTTGATGACGATATCCTAATGCTGTTTCTTCAATTGTTCGATATACTGATAATACTAATTCTTCGAATTTTGCTTGAGCATCCGCAAATTGTACATTTTGATACCCTCTACTAGTTGTTTCGTTATATACTACACTATAACGTTGTAATTTACGCCAGAATAAATATACTTCTTCAATTACTTTAACAAATTCATCACGATCTCTAAAATATCCTTCAAAATGAGGATATGAAGATAAAACTTCTTCAACTGACATTACTAATAACAATTTAAAAATCGTTCTTAAATCATTTACTATATCAATACTTTCGCTTTTAACTTCTCTTAAATAAGTATAAGTAGTATTTTCTTTTCTCTTTCCTTCGTTGACAAAACCACGTAAAACTCGTGCAAAAGATTCACTTTCAATCAATTGACAACGTGATTGACAATATTCTTCAGAAAAGTTTAAAATTGCATTTCCGCGTACGATTTTAAATTTATATGACATTTTATCACCCTTTCTTTTATCAATAAGCATCATACCCCCACTTATTGATTTGTGTCATTTTAACATAAAAAGTACATTGTATACAACACTTATTTATAAAAAAATTATTTTTTCAAACAAAAAAAGGTCGCTTTAGACCTTTATTAATTTAAAAGAAAGGAACCGTAAAGAAAACCTTACCAATAACATCATCTTCAAAATCAAAATAACCTAATCTTCTCGAATCAAGACTATTATTTCGATTATCTCCCATTACAAAAACCTTGCCTTCAGGAATATCAATTGACATATCTTCATTATTGGTCATCGTTCCATTAATATAATCCTCTTGTAATAACTCACCATTTAAATATACCTGATTATCTTTGATTTCTAGATGATCACCACCAACAGCAACGACCCTTTTAATAATAAAAGTTTCATTTTGATTAGCATCACGGTAATCAACAACTACAATATCATTACGCTCAGGTTCACCACGTTTATAAAAAACCTTATCAACTAAAACAATATTACCTTCGTGAAAAGTTGGTACCATTGATGTTCCATACACTCTAGAAATCTGAACAAAATATAAAACCCCATAAGTAACGATTAAAGTAATAACAATAACCCTTAAATATTCTAATAAGACTCTCTTTTTACTCTTCACTGTTTCTTCCATATTATCACCTGAGGACATTATATCATTTTTTACTATTCATTCAAGTGACTACGAAGCTTTGCAATAATTTTCTTTTCCAAACGCGATACTTGAACTTGCGAAATATTCAACCTTCTAGCTACCCGTTCTTGATTAAAATCAAGATGATAGCGCATATATAAAATAAGTTTTTCTTTTTCATCAAGCTTATCAATTTCCATCTCTAATGCAATTTTTTCAAACCACATTTTATTATTTTTGTTTTCAATTCTTTCTTCCATTGAAATCGAAGAACCGTCTTTTTCATAAATCGGTTCACTTAATGAAGTTGGATAATACGATGAATCAATTGCCTCAACAATATCCTGTTGATCAACTTGTAAATAGTTAGCTAATTGTTCAATCGTTGGATCATGACCAGTTTGATTAGTAAGCTGTTCACGAGCCTTGTTTATTTTCAAATTCAGTTCTTTTAAAGAACGACTTACTTTAATAGTCCCATCGTCACGAAAATATCGTTTAATTTCACCCATAATAATTGGTACTGCATAGGTTGAAAATTGCACTCCATAACTAGTATCAAAATTATTAATTGCTTTCATTAAACCGATACAGCCAATTTGAAATAAATCTTCTTTATCATAATAGTTATTTTTAAATCGATGGACAATTGACCAGACTAATCCTAAATTTTGAGAAACAACTAATTCTTTAGCTTGTTCATCCCCGCCATGAGCCTGTTTAATTAGTTCAATTGTATTATTAGTCATTGAAATTATTATCTTTCAAATTCTTTTTAATTGTTAGTTTAGTTCCTAAATCAACAGTTGAATGAATTTCTAAATCATCACAAAGAGCTTCAATAATTGTTAACCCCATACCTGCATGCTCAAGTTCTTTTAATGAAGAATACATTGGTTTTCTAGCTTGATCGATATCTTCGATCCCCTTACCATAATCTTGAATAATGATTTTGATTTGGCGGTTATTTTCGATTGTGACCTTAATAACAACATTACACTTAGCGTTATTTTGATAACCATGAATAATAGCATTACTTACCCCTTCGCTAATGATTGTTTTTATTTCAACCAGTTCGTCAATCGTTGGATTTAATGCTGTAATAAATGAAGCTACACTTGTTCTTGCAAATGGTTCATTTTCTATTTTAGCACTAAAACTTAATTCCATTTGATTCATTACCCCTTTACCTCCTCAACATATTCCATTAATTCAAACATTCCTGATAATTCAAACACTTTATACGCCGTTTTAGATAAATTAGCTAAGTATAATTTACGATCATCTAACTTTAATTGATTATAACGTCCTAAAACCAAGCCGATCCCCGAACTATCAATAAAGCTAGTATTACCAAAATCAAAATAGACCGGACCATTTACTTTATCTAAAATACTATTTAATAAGCTGCGATATTTAGTTATGTAACTACAGCTAAGTTCACCATAAAAATATACTACAATTTTATCATCGATAATCTTATATTCTATCTTATTTTCCATTATCTCATCTCCTCGAACCTATCTTACATCTTTTAAAAACATGATTAAATGCTTTCGACAAAAGTAGAAGAAAGTAAACAAAAAAAGTCTTATAACTAAATGATGTATTTTTATCAAACTTGGACATATTATTTACTGAGGCGATAAAATTGATGAAAAAAATCTTAATTATTTTATTAATCTTTTGTATCTTACCAATCCAGAAAGTCAATGCTGTTGATGATGATATAACTCCTAATGCTAAAAGTGCTATCTTGATAGAAGCAAATTCTAAACAAATCTTATATCAAAAAAACGCTCAAGAAAAACTGTATCCGGCATCAACAACTAAAATTATGACTATGATTTTAATGTTTGAAGCTATAAATGATCAAAAAATCTCTTTTGATGATGAAATAACAACCTCTAAATATGCTGCCAGCATGGGTGGCTCTCAAGTTTATTTAGAAGTAGGCGAAAAAATGAGCCTTCAAGATATGTTTAAATCAATTGCTATTGCCAGTGCTAATGATGCCAGCGTTGCTGTTGGGGAATATATTGCCGGAAGCATTGAAAAATTCGTTACTATGATGAATGAAAAAGCTAAAGAATTAAACTTAAAAAATACTCATTTTAAAAATGCTACCGGTCTTCACGACCCAGATCATTATACATGTGCATATGATTTAGCTATTATGGCAGCCTATTTAATTAAAATCGGTGGTGAAGATTTATTAAATGTAACTTCGCTATATGACAGTTATATTCGTGAAGACACCAAACAAAGCTTTTGGCTTGTTAATACTAATAAGCTACTAAAACTATATGATGGTGTTGATGGTTTAAAAACGGGATATACTAAAGAAGCTGGTTATTGTTTAGTAACTACTGCTAAAAGAGATGATCAGAGAATTATTGGGGTGTTAATGAATGAAAGTGCACCAAAAACTCGAAACGAAGAAATGTGTAATTTATTAGATTATGGTTTTAATAACTATCAACAGATTACTTTATTTAAAAAAGATAGTGTTATTGAACAGCATCTAGTTGATAAAATGGATAATCTTAGTATTGATGTAAAATGTAAACAGGATATTGTTTATACCAAGGCTAAAAACAGCAATGAAAAAGCAACAACAAAAATAACTTATCAAAAAGATTTATTACCAGTAAAGCAAGGTGATCCGGTGGGTAATCTTGAAGTTATCGTTAACGGTAAAACAATTGCTAATTATGAATTATATAGTGGCAATGATGTAAGCAAAGCTACTTTTTTATCAAAAGCAATTAAAACATTTAAATATTTATTTTAAACAGCCTATAATAATTATAGGTTGTTTCACAAAAAAACAGGATTTATAATCCTGCATTAAGCGACAATAAAAAATTACTATCAGCCAGTTGTTCTAAATGACAATAAACACGAGGAATCTTAATTTCCTGATATAGTTTTTCAACAACCTCTTCATCATCATCCATATAAACTGTATAGCTTCTTTTTACAATTTGTCCTTTTATAACCAAATAATTAAATCTAAAACTAATATCTGTAATTTTATTAAATTGATAATCACTATAATTATGTTCATCACGATTAAAGATTCCTAATTTTTGGCCTACGATCTTGATCAAATTATTTTTATGACGATAGATCATCTTGTCAGATTCAATATCAATAAAAGTTGGCTGCATAATTACTATTTGCCATAAACAAACAACTAGAAAAACGATCCCAACAAACAATAAATAAATGATTGGATTGTCTTTTTCTATTAAAAATATCACAACCGTTAACATCAAAACAATTAATAATTGTGGAATAATAAAATACTGAAAAAATTTAACTAACGAAAACCGATTAATTGCTTTACTATCCATTTTTATCACCCTTCTTTTATACCCTAACTAAATATTACTGATATTAGTAATAGAAACTAGTAGAAATAAGTAAAAAGAATGTAAAGAATTAATTAGTTATATTATTGTAAATCGATTTTTCCAATAAATTTCATATCATCAGGTATATCTGCAAAAACAGTTATTTTCTGATTAAAAAAAGGATGATTAAATTCTAATTTATAGCCATGCAACGCTACTCTATTAATCAATTTACTGTTAGTTCCATATAAAGGATCACTTAAAAGTGGATAATTAATAGAACTTAAATGAACTCTAATCTGGTGTTTACGACCGGTTTGTAAATCACATTTTACAACCGTATAATTACTTGGAAAACTTCTTTTTAAAACATGAACTTTAGTCACCGCTTTTTTACCATTATTACTAGTACGCATTCTATTTTGATGACGATCTCGACTAATTGGTTTATTAATTATTAGATCCTTTTTTACTATGCCATCAACAATTGCTAAATAAGTTCGTTTAATTTCTTTATTTGCCATCATTATATCTAACTTAGGTTGTAAAAAGGCACATTTACAAAACATAACCAAACCAGTAGTATCTTTATCTAAACGATGAATATGTCTAACTGGAATATATTGATTAGTTTCTAGATAATAATTAGCGACGTAATTACAAAGCGTATTTAAACCATTTTTATCTTCTGGATAAATAGCAGTATTTATTGGTTTATTGACGATTAAAATAAAATCATCTTCATAAACAACCGTTAAAGGATATGATTGAAACTGATAGTCGATTCCCTGATCAAATGCTAAAACCTTTAATGAATCACCTTGTTTTAAAAGAGTATTACTAGTTACAAAATTGTTATTTAAAGCATATTGTTTATTTTGTTTTAATAAATGAATCGTTTTTCTTGATAAATGAAAATAATTGAAAAATTGTTCAATCGACATTCCTGCAAAATCATCATTAATTTCAATAATAAGATAATCACCTTTAATTTGATACTTCATAATGTTCCTTCTTTCAAAGCGTATTATAACATAATTTCCCAAAAGACCAATTAATATCGATATTGTAATACAGCTTGATAATATGATATAATGTTTCAAAGGAGGCCAAGAATATGAAGTGTCCTGTATGTAAAGATGTTACTTTATTAATGTCAGAAAAACATGGTGTTGAAATTGACTATTGTCCCGAGTGTCGTGGTATTTGGTTAGATCGTGGTGAATTAGAAAAAATTATTGAACGTTCAGGTAGTTATAAAAAATCAAAATCTGATTCTGATCATTATGATTCACACAAAGATTCTTCTGACAATAAACGCAAAAAGAAAAAAGGATTTAATCTTACAGATATTTTAGAAATATTTGAAGGTGAGTAATTAAAGCGGTTTAACCGCTTTTTTTATCACTAAAAAGACAGTTGTTTTCAACTGTCTTCTAACTTTTACTAATTATTTCTAAACCTACTTGAACTACCACCACTTGATCGAATAAACTAACTTCAATATAAGCAATTCGCTTATGACGATCAATCTTTTTTATCTTTCCTTCATATCCAACTAAAGGACCACTAATTATATTAACTTTATCACCAACAATATAGCCCTGAGACATTTCTACTAAGTGATTTTCTTTACCAAATTTCATTAAAAACCTAGCTTCTTCTTTTAAAATTGGACAAATAAACTCGCCATCATTTCCCAACACTTTAGTAAGATCGGGTACCAGTTTTAACTTATTGAACAATTCTTCAATATGATCTGTAATCATAAAAACGTAACCCTTAAACAATATCTCTTCTATTTCCCTCCAGGTTCCCTGTTTTTTGCGTAAACGAACACTACGAGGAATAAAACATTCTTGCAAAATATCCTTTGGAATCGATCTTTCGCAAGTATTTTTTATCTCGTCTTCTTTTCCACTTCGTACCTGAATTACATACCAGTTTTCACACATACTCATTCCTCCATTTGGGTATGCGCAATTAGTCAGCAAATACATGCCGACTAACGCTTCATTATTACAAATTATCTTTAATAATGCGACTTTGCGACAATTACCTTTAATAATTATGTTTTATACTTCTACTGTTTCTTTAGGCCTTTCAACTTCTTTAACTATTGGTGTTTTATTAGTTTTAACATTATAGTGATAAGTTGGAACCATTTTTTTAACTAATATGCGAATATCGTCTACTTCTTCATAGGCCTCTTCTTTTAACTCTTTTAAATCTTCAAAAAAACTCTCTTCATCCAATTCAATTGGTTTTCCAATATGGATCATATGATTTGGGGTATCCTGTAATCCCTCTTCTTCCATCAATAGCTCTTCATACAGCTTTTCTCCCGGTCTTAATCCGGTATAAACTATATCAATATCTACATCTGGTTCATATCCTGATAGCTTGATCAGGTTCCTTGCCATATCTGCTATCTTGACTGGTTCTCCCATGTCTAATACAAAGATCTCGCCACCTTTGGCATACGCTCCTGCCTGCAGCACTAAACTTACTGCTTCAGGTATCGTCATAAAGTATCTGATGATATCTGGATGCGTTACCGTTACCGGTCCTCCTTCTTTGATCTGTTTTTTAAATAACGGAATTACTGATCCATTTGATCCTAAGACATTTCCAAATCTTACTGCTACATATTCCGTTTTTGATTTTTTATTATATGTCTGTACGATCATTTCACATAACCGTTTCGTTGCTCCCATGATGTTCGTTGGATTTACTGCTTTATCTGTTGATATCAATATGAATCTCTTTGTTTTATATTTATCAGCTGCTTTTACTACATTCAATGTTCCAAAAACATTGTTCTTTACTGCTTCATTAGGACTATCTTCCATCAACGGTACATGCTTATGAGCTGCTGCATGGTAAACAATATCCGGATGATATGTTTCAAACAGCTTATCTACTTTTACTGAATTTCTAACTGATGCTATCATTGTTTCCAGATGCAAATCAGGATATTTACGTCTTAATTCCAGCTGAATATCATAGGCATTGTTTTCATAGATATCAACGATTATCAAAGTCTCTGGTTTATTGGCAGCAATCTGACGACATAATTCACTTCCAATTGAACCACCGCCACCAGTAACCATTACTACCTTACCGGTTACATAACCCATGATGTCATCAAGATTGACTTTAATCGGTTCTCTGCCAAGTAAATCCTGAACTTCAACATCCTTAAAATCACTGATATGAATATCATCATTGATAAACTGATAAATACCAGGAAGTCTTTTGATCTGACATCTTGTTTCCTTACAGATATTTAAAATATTAGCTAATTCCTTTTTACTGATTGAAGGCATCGCAACGAGGATCTCACTGACACCGTATTTTTCAACAGCTTCAATGATCTTGTTACGACCGCCATAGATATCAACACCATGGATCTGTCTTTTCCATTTGCTAGGTTCATCATCGATAAAGCAGACAACTTCTTTATAGATATGATTAGAGTTATTGATTTCTCTTAATACTTTTTCACCTGCTACTCCAGCTCCAACGATTAAAACTTTTTCTAGTGGTCGTCTTTCTTTTTCGGCTATTACATGTTGTTTATACATTCTTATAAACCGATATAAAAAGCGAGTCCCACCGACCATCAATACTAACATTAAAAAAAAGATTATATAACAGCTTTTAGGTTGCCCATTCCCAGTCAATTCACAAACGACTGTATTTATTATGCAATTTGTAAATGCGGCAATAATAATATTTTTTAATTCTGTAATTGAAGCAAACTGCCACAAACTATGATATAAACGAAAACAAACAAAAATTGAAATATCAATTAAAACTAGCAAAATGATTATATTATTAAGTCTTGATAAAAACATTGGATCAATCGGTCCATTAAATCTTAAAAACAATGATCCATATGCTGCAATTAAAATACTAATGATATCTAAACCTACTAACAGAAATCTTCGAGCATTTAATTTGGTCTTTTCTCCCATATCTCTTCCTCCCCCTAAAATGCTAAAAAAATAAATCACAATTTTATTTCATAAATTTACATTTCTGGTCAATATCATATACAAAATATATTATTTTAAATAATGATTAAAAAGTCAAGTAATTTCAAATACTTTATACACTTTATAAATTATTTTTACAATAAATAACAAAAAATTTAACATTTATTACATTTAGATATAAAACAATAATAACAAATAATTGTACCTAATATAACCATTTTAATTATTTTCTAATTTTTTTGTTATTTAAATATGATTTTTTTAAGATTTTTCCTAATAAATTATTGCTTTTTTTTAACTTATAAAGGATAATACTATGCGAATAGTTATTTTATTTATGTTAATAATATATAAAATAAAAGTATATTGTTGGGAGGAAATATGGAAAAAACAGAATTAAATGATGAAGTTGAAATTGACTTATCAGAATTATTTAAATTATTCAAAAAAAATATCAAATTAATCATAATTCTAGCGTTAGTCGGGATAGTCATTGCTGTATCTTTAACTACCTTTTTTATTGATAAAAAATATGCTTCTCAAGGAAGTATTTTATTAAAAGCAGAAGTAGTTGATGGTTCAATCGACTCATCACAATTAAGCGCTAATAACATGATGGTAAATAACTATATTGAATTATTACAAGGAAATGCAATCCAAAATCAAGTTGCTAGTAATCTAAATATTACTGGTGATGAAGTTAATAAAGCTTTAACTGTTACCAATACTGCTGAAACACAAATTATTGAAATTAGTGCAATAACAACTAATCCAGAACTATCTAAAAATATCGTCGAAGAAACAATCACAGTATTTACAACATTAGTTCAAGAAAAACTTAATGTTACTAACTTGACAATTGTCGATCAGCCAGAAATAAACGCTAACCCAGTTTCACCAAGCATGACTAAAAATATTTTAATTGGTGGCATCATTGGGATCGTGATTTCTTTAGCATACATTTTGTTGACATATTTATTAGATACAAAAATTAAAAGCGGCGAACAAGCTGAACAAATTCTTGGAGTACCATTATTAGGAACAATTCCTTATTTTGAACAGTAACAATGGAATTTATTGATATCCATAGTCACTATACCTGGCATGTTGATGATGGCATTCAAGATCTTGATGAAGCCTTAGCGGCCTTAAAAGCTGCTAAAGCTCAAAATATTACTAAAATTGTTGCAACACCACACATCACCCCAGGAACAACGACCATCCAAGAATTTAATAAAATTATTCTGCAAATTGGTAAATTAAAGACATTAGCTAAAAGTTTAGATATCGAAATATATGAAGGTTGTGAAGTAATGTTAAATAGCGATTATTTAACACTACTAGAAAACAACCATTATTTGACTATTAATAATGGTCCTTATTTACTTGTAGAATTTAATGTAACTCAAAAATTACCTGAAGACTATGATGAACGTCTTTATGAATATAGTTTGAAAAATAAGCTGGTAATAGCTCATGTTGAAAGATATTTTCATCATCACTTAAACGAAAATATCATTAAAGAATGGATTGATCGTGGCTATATTATTCAAATCAATAGTTCAAGCATCTTAAATCAAGGTACTAGCCATGATTTTGCTATTAGATTATTAGAATTAGGAATGGTTCATGTTATTGCTAATGATGTACATCGTAGCAGCGGATTACGAAGCCCTAATTTAAAAGAGACATATGATGTTTTAACTAAAAAATTTAATAGTGAAGATATTATTAAGTTAATGTATGATAATCCCTTAGCGATTATCAACGGTCAACCTGTAGAATTAATAAAAATTCGTAAAGTATCGAAAATACCATGGTTTAAAAGGAGAAAGTAAATGTTAAAAAATAAAAGAAACAGCACAGAAAAACAAACTTTTTTAATCACACAACCAGAAAATAAACATAGTAAAATTGATTTTAAAGAAGTATATCGTCATATTAGAACCGGAATTGAATATTCAACGGTCGGACAAAATGTAAAAGCGATAAATGTGACCTCATCAATTCCAGGTGAATCAAAAAGTACTACTTCAATTAATTTAGCTATGATTTATGCAACTAAATATGATAACGTTTTATTGATTGACTGTGATTTAAGAAAATCAACGATCCATCGTTATCTTAAATTATCAAATTCACGTGGTTTAACTAATGCTTTAATGGAATATGATGAAAGTAAAAAAATCAGTTCTAAATATTTTCAATTTTATGAAGATGATTCTTTTGTAGGAAAATTATCAGTTTTAACTTCTGGTGTTAAGGTTCCTAACCCTACCGAATTAATCGGTAGTACTGTTTTTAAAGATTTTATTAATGATTTAAAAGAATTGTATGACTTTATTATTATTGATTGTCCACCAATCATGTCAGTTAGTGATGCCATTCCAATTGGTAATGTTGTTGATGGAACTATCTTTGTTTGCTCATCAAGTATTACAAATCGTAAAGATGCTAAGGCATCAATTGAAATATTAAAGAAAAACAATGTCAATATTATTGGAACAGTATTAACCCAAGTCGAACAAGATAACAGTAAAAACGGTTATTATCACTATTACTAAAGATGAAAAAGCATAATAATAAGTTTTTTATAATTATTGTTCCAATATGCATTATTTTAATTTTAGCAATGATATTTTATGATCGTTACCAGACTAGTCAGCTAGCAAAAAAATATAACGATACAAATAATCAAACCACACAAGTATCATCAAATAATGATTTAGCAACGATTTATTGTGTCGGTGACAGTCTAACTCTTGGCACTAATGATGTTACTAGTTACCCAGATTATTTAAAAGAAAGTCTTAAAAATGATATCGAAATAATCGGTGATAATCATATTAATTCTCAAGCCTTAGCTATAAAACTTGGTAATCAAGACGTATATGTAAACAACTTCACTATTCCAAGCGATACTAATGCCGTTAGTATTACATTATTAAATGAAAATGGTGAAGTTATCGATGCTCTTATCAATAGTCAAACCGGTATTGAATCATGTATTATCAACAATATCGCTGGAACTATTAGTTATGACAGTAACTCTAATCAATTATTATTTAAGCGTTTAGAAGCTGGTGATTCATCAATGATTACTACATTAACTAAAATAGAAATTACAAAGCCAGAAATTCTTAATGACAATATTTTAATTCTTTTTACCGGTTCCTATGAAGAAAGCATTCAAGGCAGCTTAGTAAATTACCAGAAACAAATAATCGATAGTTTCAATACCGATAAATACATCGTCGTATCACTAACAATAGATAATCGTGATGCTACAAATAATTTATTAGCTAATACATATGGTGAACACTACTTAGATTTTAAAAATTATTTACTTACTAATGGATTGAATGATGCTAAGATCACTGCTACTAGTGAAGATCAAATGGCACTTGCAAAAAATAGTGTTCCTTCAAGTTTATTAATTGATGATATCAACGGTAATAATTATTATCATCAATTATTAGCTAATCAATTGATTAATAAAATGCACGAATTAGGCTATATAAACTAAAAAACAGGTACAAATGAAGTTGTTATTTGAACACTAAAATAACGACTTCATTTCAAAACCTGTTTTTTTAATTTATATCAAACATTTTTATCATCATTTCTGTTTCTTTGACAGTTCCTTCAATCATAATTCTAGCCACTAGCATTTCAAAAGCTTCAAAATCTAAATTTGTTTTTTGTAACCTGTTAAACATCTTTTTACAGCTTCCATTACAACAAATCAATAACGGTAGATAAGCTTCAATCTGCAAATATTTACAATAATTTAAATAATTTTGAATACTAAAATCACCATCATTTTCAAAGCGATAAATACTACTTCTACTAACTTTGATCGCTTTAGCCATTTCATCTTGAGAAACCTGTCTGGTCCTTCTGATCCACTTTAAAACCTGTCCTATATGCAATATAATTCCCCACAAATTATATATTAAATCAACTCTAATTTTTTCATGCTCTTATAAATACCATCATTATCAGGATCATCAAAAGTATCATCAGCAATAGCTTTTAATTTTTCCGGAGCCAAATAAGAAACAACACCATATCCCGCATCTTTTATCATTTCATAATCATTCATACTATCACCAAAAGCAATTGTGTCTTCAATCTTACCACCCAAATAATCAACCGCCTTTTTAATAGCATCACCTTTAGTACAATTCTTTAAAATAATTTCACCATTAATAAAATCATCACTTTCTTTAGAAAAGATAACAATATTAAAAAATTCACTTAAATATTTTACACAATCATAAAATGCAATTTTATCTTCAGAAATAAAGCAAACCTTAGTAACTTTATGTTTTAAAATATCAAATTCACTAATTGGTAAACGAACTTCCTCGTTTTTTCTTTCCTCTAAAAAACGAGCCAATTCTAAGTTGTTTTCCATAATTTTACTATTCTTTTTATCAAAAAAATCCTTAACACCAGGAGTTTGATACAAAGCATCTTTTGTCTCTAAACTAAATAAAATTTTCTTATTAGTAAATAACAGCATTACTTCAGATAAAACATATTGATTAATAAAATTTTCAAATATGTATTTCCCACCAATGTTTACAAAACCACCAGCAGAAGAAATAATCCCATCAAAACCAATTTTTCTAATTGATTTCATAATTGACACCGGTGCTCGTCCCGTACATAAAAAGCACTTATGTCCATTTTCACTTGCCTGCCTAATTCCATTAGCAGTCTTTGGCGTAACCTGTTTACTAGGTCCCATCAAAGTTCCATCAATATCAAAAAATAAATATTTACCCATTTTGTACCCTCCATTATGATATGGCAATATTATACCTAATTTTTTTGATTTGACATTATTTTTTCATAAAATGATTTATATTTTCTTATTTAGTAAAAAATAGAAGCAATAGCGCTTCTATTCAAATTTGCTATCAACGGCAAATATATTATTTCCATTTAAATAATCTTTAACTAACATTCGTTTTTTACCAGCAATTTGTAATTCAGTAATTAAGTATATTCCATCACCAGTTTTAACACCAATGGCATCTTTAAAAATCTTTACGATCGTTCCATTTTCTTGATGTTCATGATGTTTTTTAGCGTTTGGACAATCATGAATATCACCGGCCCAGATTTTAACGTTTTTACCTTGATAAGTTGTAAAAGCTCCTGGCCATGGATTTAATCCTCGAACTTTATTATAAACCTGTTTTGCACTTAAGTTAAAATCCAGTTTCTCTTCTTCCCTTGAAATCGTTGGAGCATAAGTTACTAGACTTTCATCCTGAACAATTGATTGATTAGTACCTGCAATAATATCTGGTAATGTTTCTAAAAGTAATTTTGCTCCCGCAACACTTAAGCGATCATATAACTGGCCAGTTGTTTCTTTATCACCAATAGCAATTTCCTGCTGACTAATAATATTACCGGCATCCATCTTTTTAACCATATACATAATAGTAACACCAGTTGTTGTTTCACCATTAATGATTGCATAATGAACCGGTGCCCCACCTCGATATTTAGGTAACAAAGAGGCATGAACATTGATACAACCTAGTTTTGGCGCCTCTAAAAGAGCTGCTGGTACTAATTGACCATATGCTGCCGTAATGATCAAATCAGGCTGTAAATCAATAATTGACTGATAATCATTTTTAATATTTGCTGGTTGAAAAACAGGAATATTATACTCTAAAGCTACTTCTTTAACTTCAGGCATCGTTAATACTTTCTTTCTACCAACATAACGATCAGGCTGAGTTACAACACCGATAATATTATAATTATTTTCTAATAAGTTAACTAAAACTTCTTTAGAAAAGCTTGCCGTTCCCATGAATACTATTTTTGTTTTTTCCATTTAAACACCATCACTTTCTTCTATTTGCCTCAATTATACCTTGTTTTAATTTTTATTTAAACATAAAAGTGCCCGCAGGCACTTATTTTAAAACAAACTACTGATAATATTAGAAATAATTAAAACAAAAGTCTCAATTACCTTAATACAGCCATCACTAATTTCTTTAACTACTAGCGATAATGTATTTTCCTCATTATCACTAACAGCTCCATAATCACTAGAGATTATTTGATTATTTTCAATCGTCTCTTCAAACTGTTCAAGATTCTGGTTAAAAACTTCTTTTTGAATTCCATAATCATTAAACAAACCATTAATCATAAAAATCAACATTCCCACCAAACATAAATCAATCAAAAAATTTTTCATCCTAAATACTCTCCTATTGTTCTTGCAATTACATCAACTGTTGCTTGTACTTCTTCTTTTGTATTACTTTGAGCCCCTACTTCAATTAATACCATATTATCAGTTGTTCCTTGATTATAATGAGAACTTTTAACATAAACACCACGACTTATTTTAGGAACCATGCCATTAGCAATATCTGATAAACTTTGAGACAATTGATTTACAGCATCAAACTTCCCACTGCTTTTCCCTACTACAAACATTATTTTGGCATAATTCTTATTTTCATGAGTTATCGTTGATAGCTCTTTAGAAATCGAATCACGATGAAAATCAATTACAAGATCATAACCACCCGTTAGCTTCAAACTCTCCTCTAAATACATTTTAGATACCGTATACGACTTGTTGTAAGCAATATTATGAACCGCCTTATAATTTTCAAAATCATTAGCTTCAACATCGCATTGATACCCCATTGCATTTAAACACTCTTTTAAATAGCCAGCTCCCAAAACCACATCATAACCATCATATTCTTCGCTTTGATGAGTATTATAAATATGAATTTTTTTATCCTTAGTTGCCACAAAATCACTATTATCAGTATTAAGGGCTACTGTTTGACTATCAGTAGAATCAATCGCATTAATTACTTGAGCATTATAATTAGTTACTTTTGTCGGTAAATATACAATTAATCCTGCTATCAATGTCAGTTTACCAACAATCAAGATACTGTTTTTTAGCCTCATTTCCATCACCCGCCATACAATTAATTGTATGCACGAATATAACTATTTAGTACCTTAAACTATTAATACTTTTACTAATTATTTTTGCCATGATCTCACATTGTTCATCAATCTGTTTATCACTTAAGACAAAATTACAATCAATTGGATCTAATACCTCACTAAACAACAATTCCAATTCACTATCATTTAACTTACCAATCTGCCCTAGCATCATCTCCTTTTGTTTAGGTGATAAATCTCCCTGGTATTTATCCCTTTTACCTACTTTCAACTTATTAACTGGATTTAAACTATCACCAAAATAATCCAGTGTATAATTTAAAACATCACTAACAAGACTGCTTGCATATATTACTGTTGGTACCCCAATAGCAATTACTTTAGCGCCAATTGTCTTTTCATTAATAGCCTGACGATAATTACCAATTCCACTACCAGGATTGATCCCAACATCATTAATTTGGATTACATGAGCTAATTTATGATAATTACGGGCACATAAAGCATCTACAACGATTACTAAATCGATATTTTCTTTTTCTACTAACGCTTTTACGATTGCAGCACTTTCCATACCAGTTTGTACCATAACTCCTGGTACGATCCCTAAAATGTCATAAAAACGATTACTTAATTTTTCTTCATCATCTAAAAAATGAGTTATTCTTAAATCTCTTAAAGTACGAGGTCCAATGGCATCGTTGGTTAAAAACTGATTTCCTAATCCAACCATTAAAATTTTAGGATAATCAATTTTATCAATCAGTGGTTTTAAATTTTTAGTTAACTCTTCAACAATTACTCCTTGTTGTTTATAATCAGGAAAACTTATTTCAATATAAGTGCCAATTCCTTGATTAATACTATGATGTTCTTTTAAAATATTAATTTTTTCGATTCGAACACCATTATTTACATACTCCTCACGCTGGTAATGGTTGTCTATTTCTAACTGTTCTAACGATTCTGTGGCTAAATCACTACGCATATTTTGAAAACTCATCATATCACCTGTTTTAAATATTGCCTAATCTCTAAATTTTAATCGCTCAAAATCAAAAAAAAGTTGCATTTATCCAATTATTTATATATAATGAATGGGCAAGAAAAAAAGCGAGGTGAAAGATCATGGCAAATATGAAACAACAAATTAAACGTTATAAAAACGATAATCTAAAAAGAGCAAAAAATCATTCATATAAATCAGCTTTAAAAACTGCAATCAAAAAAGTATTAGCAGAAGTTGAAGCTGGAAATAAAGAAGGTGCAGTTGCTGCATACAATGTTGCTGCATCAAAATTAGATGCTTCTGTATCTAAAGGAATTCATCACAAGAATTATGCAAGAAGACAAAAATCAAGACTAGCTAAGCTGGTAAACTCTATCTAATGATAGGGTTTTTATTTTATTAAAAAAGGAGAAAATTAAATGGAACGAAAAGATATCGATATTAAAGATACCTGGGATTTAAGTACCATCTACTCTAGTGATCAAGCTTTTTACCAAGATCTAGAAAAAGCTAAATCATTAATAAATGATCTTGTTAGCTTCAAAAATAAAATCACTAATAGTATTGATAGTTTTTATAATTTTATGACTTTAAAAGATCAAGTCGAACGCATTATCAATAAATTATACTGTTTTGCTCATTTAAACTGTGATGTTGAACCAAACAATCAAACTTATCAAACCATGATGGCTAGTATCATGGGTATTTTAGAAGCCTCTTCAGTACAAATTTCTTTTGTCGATAATGAAATTATTGAAAACGAAGAAAAAGTCTTAACCTATATAAAAGATCCAAAGTTACAAAAATACAGCTATAAGATTCATTCTTTACTTTCATATAAACAACATATATTACCAAAAGAACAAGAAGAATTACTAGCTAAAGTTGATAGCATTTCAGATACTTCAAGTCAGGTCTTTGATGCTTTAAGATTGGAATTTGAAGATGTTGAAGAAAACGGTAAAAAGAAAACATTAAATAATGCTACTTTAAATAAATTTTTAAAAAGTAAAAATCCTGAAGTTCGTAAGCAAGCTTATACAAATTTCTTTAAAGAATATCGCCGCTTTGAAAACGTTTTTGCCCAAACTCTTTCAGGCGTTATGAAAAAAGATGCTTTTTATGCTGATGTAAGAAAATTCGCTAATTCATTGGAAGCTAGTGTTTTTGATGATGATGTTCCAAGTGATTTATTCTTTAAAGTACTTGAAAGTGCTAATGTAAAATATCGTCATCTATTCCATCGTTATAATCGTCTAAAAAAAGAAATCTTACAGATGGATACAATATACAATTATGATTTAAATATTCCTTTAGTTTCTTCAATCAATAAAAAATATACTATTGATCAATGCTTTACGATCATCAAGGAATGTTTAAAACCATTTGGTAAAGAATACTTAGAAATAATTGATAAAGCCCGTCAAGAACGCTGGATTGATTTCTATCCAACAACTGGTAAAAGAATAGGTGCTTACTCTAGTGGCTGCTATGATTCTAATCCTTTTATTTTAATGAATTTTATCGGTGATTATAATTCACTTTCAACTTTAATTCATGAATTAGGTCATAGTGCTCATAGTTATTTATCAAACCATAATCAAGAGTTTGTAAATGCTAATTATCGCATCTTTGTTGCTGAAGTAGCATCAACAGTAAATGAAACCTTATTGATCAATTATATGATCAATAATGCCAAAACCAATGATGAAAAAGCTTATTTTATCTATGAACAATTAGAAAACTGTGTTGGTTTAATCTTTAGACAGCCAATGTTCGCTGATTTTGAATATAAACTTCATACTATGGCTGAAAATAATGAACCATTATCTTCAAAAGTAATTACTGATTTATATGCTAAATTAAATCAAGAATATTACGGTCCTGATGTTACATTAGATGAATTAACAGGCTGGTCTTGTTATTATGTTCCTCATTTCTACTATGATTATTACGTTTATAAATATACGTTAGGAATGACTGTTGCTCTAGCAATCGTTAAAAGAATTTTAAACGGTGATCAAAAGCAAGTTGATGACTATCTAAATTTCTTAAGATCAGGTGGCAGCAAAGCTCCAGTTGACTTATTAAAAACAGCTGGTGTTGATCCTCTAGATGATCAAATCTATGAAGATGCTTTTGCTTATTTTGAAAGTTTATTAAATCAATTTGAAACATTAAAAAAAGCTTAGAAAATGCCCCAATTAGATCATACTAATTGGGGATTAATTTTATTATTTTTAAACTATTTTATCAAAAAATCCCACTATTATAGATACTATCTATTTTAGTGGGATCATATCATTTTTAAGCTTTTTTATTTTCTTGCTTTTCTTTTTTCTCTTTTGGTAAAAATAAGCTTAAAAGCAATGATACAACAAATACCCCTGCTACAGCATTACCATTAAAGATATCACCAACAACTGACGGGAAAGCAGCAAAGAAATTTCCTGAAGTTTGAGTTAATCCAACTCCGATACAAAAAGATAAAGATACTATGATCATCGTACGATCATCAAATTCGTTATCTTTAAGCATCTTAATTCCTTCATACATAATTGAACCAAACATCATTACTGTACACCCGCCTAGAACAGCTTGTGGTAACGAATTAAAGAAAGCTCCTAGTGGTGGGAATAATGAAGCTAGAATTAAAATTACCGTCCCAACAAAAATTGTAAAACGATTAATTACTCTAGTCATTGTAACCAAACCAACATTTTGACTGAAAGATGTTAATGGTAAACATCCAAAGCATCCAGAAATTGCACTTGAAAAACCATCAACAGCAAGTGAACCTTGTAATTCTTCCATCTTTATGTCACGATCTAAAGCCCCTTTACAAACAGCAGTAGTTGCCCCTGTTGTTTCTGCTGCTGATACTAAAAAGACAATAGCAATCGTAAAAAATGCTCCTAAATCAAAAACCGGCTGATGGCTTGTAAAGAAAACTAGTTTAGGAATACTAAAATACCCTACTTCCTGAATTGTTTTGGAAACCCCTGAAAAATCAACCATTGGTGCAATATCAGCTACTGTAAAAACAATTGATAATAAATAGCCAAAAATCAATCCAACTAGAATATTTAAGTTTTTATAAACACCTTTTAATAAATAACGTGAAACAAGACAGACAATTAAAGTAAAAGCCCCTACAAATAAATGATACCAGGCTCCAAAATCCTGAGCGTTTGTTCCACCACCCCATGAATCCATACCAACAGATAATAATGAAAGCCCAATAGCAATTACTACGCAGGCTGATACTACCGGTGTTAAAAAGCGTTTCCAGTACTTAGCACTAAGTCCTACTAAACCTTCAAAGATACCACCTAAAATAACAGCTCCAATCATACCTTCATATCCAAGTTGTGGATTTGTACAAATTACTAATAAACTTCCTAAAAACGTAAAGCTAACACCCATAACAATTGGTAATTTAGAACCAATTTTCCAAATTGGATATAATTGCATGCAAGTTCCTATCCCGGCTGCAAACATCGCACATTGTAATAGCGAAGTAATCTCTGCTGAAGTTAAATGCTCTCCAGTTCCTCTTACAACGGCCGCTCCACAAACGATCATTACTGGTGCCAGATTAGCAACAAACATTGCTAGAACGTGTTGTAACCCAAAAGGAATAGCCTTTTTTAAAGGTACTCGACCATTTAGTTTGTAAATATTTTCTGTACTTACAGACGTAACTTTCTCTTCCTTATTAATTTCCATTTTGAACCTCTTTTCAACCATATTTTTACTTAATTTTTATAAAACGAAAAGATTTTAACATAATTATTGTAAAATTTCATTATCTTTTTTTCTTTAATTAACTAAATAAACAAATATTTTATAACCTAAAAGGATATGATATAATAAATTTAAGCAAAATCAAAAAAATTAAGCTAAATCGGTAAAAAATTATCATTTAGATTTATATAAATTGGAGGAATTATGAAAAGAGAAGAAACAAGATCAATTAAAGTTGGTAATCTTACAATCGGTGGTAATAATGATGTCATCATTCAATCAATGACCAATACTAAAACTCACGATGTAGAAGCAACGGTAAGACAAATCCAGGATTTAACAGCTGCTGGCTGTCAATTAGTCCGCCTAGCAGTATTAGATCAACGTGATGCCCTGGCAATCAAAGATATTAAAAATAGAGTTAATGTCCCTCTAGTTGCTGATATCCATTTTGATTATCGTCTAGCTTTACAAGCGATTGAATCAGGTATCGATAAAATCAGAATCAATCCTGGTAACATCGGTTCAATCGATAAAGTAAAACAAGTAGTTACTGCTTGTAAAGAACACCATATTCCCATTAGAATTGGTGTTAATGGCGGTTCTTTAGAAAAAGATATCTTAGCTAAATACGGTAAACCAACTGCTGAAGGAATGATTGAAAGTGCTAAAAAACACGTTGAAATTTTAGAAAGTCTTGATTTCCACGATATTTGCATTTCATTAAAATCATCAAGCACTTTACTAACTATTGAAGCCTATAAACTTGCCAGCGAAACATTTGACTATCCACTACATTTAGGAGTTACTGAAGCTGGAACAAAGTTAAGTGGTACAATTAAGTCAAGTTTAGGAATTGGAACATTGTTATATCAAGGAATTGGTAATACAATCAGAGTTTCTTTAAGTGATAGCCCAGTTGAAGAAATCAAGGTTGCAAAAACACTTTTAAAAGAATTAGGATTAATTAAAAACGTTCCTACTTTAGTATCTTGTCCAACTTGCGGCCGAATTCAATATGATTTAATTCCTGTCGCTAAAGAAATTGAAGATTTTTTAAATACTATCAATGCCGATATTACAGTAGCCATCATGGGTTGTGCTGTAAATGGCCCTGGTGAAGCTAAACATGCTGATATTGGTATTGCCGGTGGTGTTAATGAAGGGTTATTAATTAAAAAAGGTGAAATTATTCGTAAAGTTAAACAAAGTGATATGGTTGAAGAATTGAAAAAAGAAATTTTATTGATGATTAAGTAGTGCTTTTTAGTACTACTTTTTTATTTGGTGCATATATTATATAAAGGAGGTAACTATTGGTGAATAATTGTTATAGTGATTTATTTGCATTAGATTTTAAAAATTTTAAACAGTTAGTTTATAGTCAGGATATTGATATTGACGAAGATCAGCTACTAATTATTTATAATTTAATTCAAAATAACCGTTATGCTTTAATTGATAGTCATTATAATGAAGTGCTTTATAATTATATAAGCGAAAAGACAAGTACTGCGACTTGTCTTAAAATTAAAAACTTTTTAGATAACTGTCCTGCTTACTTTAAATTAGGATTAAATGTTTGAGTCTTAAACATTTCTATTTCTTCTTTATATGGGGCAATTTTATTATTATATGGTGTTTCTAAAATCTTAGGAACACTTTTTAATTTAGGATGATGAACAATTTTATTTAAAGTTTCAAAACCAATTTTACCATAACCAATATTTTCATGACGATCTTTATGAGCCCCACGTTCATTTTTAGAATCATTTACATGAACAACCAATAATCTATTTAACCCTATTTTTTGATCCAATTCACTTAAAATATCATCAAATTTTGTTAAATCATATCCAGCATCATGAATATGACAAGTATCTAAGCAAAAACCAAGACACGAATTATCTTCTACATGATTAAAAATATATTCTAATTCATCAAATGTACGTCCACATTCACTACCCTTACCAGCCATTGTTTCTAGAGCAATTTTAACATCTCCACAATCTTTAGTAGCTTCATTTAGACCTTTTACAATTTGATTTAATCCAGCTTCTACTCCCGCTTTAACATGAGAACCAGGATGTAAAACTAAAATTTTAGCTCCAATTACTTTACAGCGTTCGATTTCTTTTTTTAAGAAAGTTACCGCTAATTCATAAGTTTCAGGTTTAATAGTATTAGCTAAATTAATAATATATGGCGCATGAACAACAATATTATTAATATCAATATTGTTTTCTTCCATCAATGCTTTAGCCTCAGCAATTTTTAGCTGTTCAATCGGTTTTCTAACTGTATTTTGTGGTGCTCCAGTATAAAACATAAAAGTATTAGCACCATATGATAAAGCCTCTTTAACTGAGCCTAATAACATTTCTTTACCAGACATTGATACATGGCTACCAATTAACATTAAATTTCTTCTTCCTTTCTTTTAGCGATTTGAGCAGCTCTAGCTCGTTCTTTTTTCTGACGACGAATATCGTTTTGAATAATTGCTCGTTTTTGTTTACGAACTAGTTTTTCAATTTCTCTTTTTCTTTTTTTCTTATATCCTGGTTTAACTTTTTGAGGACGACGAATAATTTTTTGAACTTCTTTTTCTAATTCTGTTTGTTGTTTAACACGTTTAGTTCTTTTTAAACGTTCACCAAGGTCAACAAACTTGTTATTTTTGATCCCCATATTTTTAAATTCAATACCACGACGCTCTAAGATCCTTAAATTATTTTCATCAGTAGAATCATATAAACTATAACAAATACCAGTATATTTACCACGTCCACAGCGACCACTACGATGAATATAGAAATCCGGTTCTTTAGGTAACTGATAATTAATTACATGTGAGGCCCCATCAATATCGATTCCTCTAGCAGCAATATCAGTTGCCACGATATATTGGAATTCGTTATTATTGATTCGACGCATCATTTGTCTTCTTTCACGTGGTTCTAAATCCCCATGAATCTCACCAACTTTTAAACCATCTTCACGTAATCTTTTAGCAATACCAGCAACTTCTTCACGAGTATTTGCAAAAATCAAACAAATATAAGGATCAATTAATGATATAATTTTCTTTAAAACATCATAGCGGTCATGATGTTTAGTTGCTAATAAAATATTTTCAACATTTTGATTAGTAATAGTCTGGTTTTCTATTTCTACTAATACCGGTGCTTTTAAATATTTCTTTAAAAACGGACGCATAATTTGTGGAATAGTGGCTGAAAAGACCAGCATTTGTAAATCTTCTTTCATTTTAGAAGCAACAGCATCAATATCTTCTAAATAACCAAATTCAAAAGTCATATCAGCTTCATCAATAACCATAATATCTGCTGTAGTTATTTTTAATGCTTGTTCATCTAATGATAAATCTTTAATTCTTCCTGGTGTTCCAATTACAACATGTGGTTGCGTGGTTAATTTTTGAATAGTCTTTTGACGATCGTTACCACCTATAATTAAAGATACTCGTAATTTAGGATTATATTTTTCAAATAATCTAGCATTATCAAAAATTTGTTGTGCAAGTTCTCTAGTAGGTGCGGTAATAACAGCTTGCACCATATCTTTTTCAGGATCTATTTTATCCATAATCGGTAATAAAAACGCATGAGTTTTTCCAGTACCTGTTTGTGAAATACCAATGACATCTTTATTCTTTTTAATCAAAGGAATTACTTTTTCTTGAATTGCTGTCGGCTTTTTAAACCCAAGTTCATTAATTACTTGATTACAAAAGTCCGCTAATTTAAACTGATTAAATGTACACATTTTTAAACATTCCTCCTTTTCTTAAAGTCAATTAATTTTATCATAACAAAATAAAAAAGCAACTATAATTACTTATTAATAAAATCAATCACAAAAGATTTTCTCATGCATAACTTATTATAGAAGGAGGGATAAAATGAATCCATTTTATGATGAAAATTATTACTACAATAACTTTAACCCTCAAATGTATCCTATGAATCCACAATTTCCAATCAACAAAAAAATGAGAAATAAAGAAAACCTAAGAAAAACCATTCACTACGCCACTAGAACAATCTATACTATCAACCAGATTATTCCATTAATATATCAAATTCGTCCCATCATCAATAATACTAAAAACGCTTTTAGAGTCATAAATGCAGTTAGTCATATTAGTGATATTGATTTTGATGAAGTAGAAAACAGTATTACTCCGATTGAAAAACAAAAAACCGAAAATAACCAGGACAATAATGACGTCACCTTTGAAAATATGATACAATAAATTTCGAGGTGACTTAAATGAAAGTATATCCAATTAGTCCAAGAGGCTATTGTAAAGGCGTTGTTAGAGCTATTCAAATAGCTAAACAACAAGCAAATAAAAAAGATGTTTATATTTTAGGTATGATCGTCCATAACCAGTATATTGTTGATGCCCTTAAAAACCTTGGTATTAAAACCCTCGATAAAAAAGGAGCATCACGATTAGAATTACTAGACCAGGTTGATCATGGTACGATAATCATCACTGCTCATGGTGTTGATGAAAAAGTAATAAAAAAAGCTAAAGAAAAAAAACTAGAAGTTATTGATGCAACATGTCTTGATGTAATCAAAACTCATGATTTAATTAAAGAATATTTAGCTAAAGATTATGAAGTATTATATATTGGTAAAAATGGTCATCCTGAATCTGAAGGTTCATTAGGTATTGATCCTAAACATATTCATTTAATCGAACAAAATCTCGATATTGATAAATTAGATCCTAATAAAAATTATGTAATTACTAACCAGACTACAATGTCATTATATGATGTTTATCAAATTTGTAATTACGCCAAAGAAAAACTTCCTAATTTAACAATCGCTAAAGAAACCTGTCAAGCGACAACTATTCGTCAGGAAGCTATTGCAAAAATTCCTCAAGAAGTTGATATTGTCTTTATTGTTGGTGATCCTCATTCCAATAACACTAAAAAATTAGCTAATATAGCTAAAGAAAAATCTTTAAAAGAGACATATATGATTGAAAGTGTTCATGATATTGATATTGAATTGCTTAAAAACAAAAAAATCGCTGCTGTTAGTTCTGGGGCTTCAACACCAACATATTTAACTAATCAGGTGATTGAATATTTAAACCAATTTGATTATCAAGATCATAATACTTATCAAAAACCAGAACTTGATATGAGCAAAATAATTTAATTCATAATTTGAAAATAATAATGTTCTAATTACAACGATGATATAATGCAGGATGTTAATAATAAATAATGGAGAAAGAATATGGAAAAAAAGATTATATTTTTTGATGTTGACGGTACTTTAGTTGCCGGAGTTGATGGGGTTGAATATGTCCCTGAATCAACTAAAAAAGCAATTGCTTTAACTAGAGCTAAAGGAAATCTAGTATATTTATGTACTGGTAGAAGTAAAGCTGAAATCTACGATTTTATCCTTGATTGTGGTATTGATGGCGTTATTGGTGCCGGTGGCGGTTATGTTGAAATCGGTGATACCATGCTTTATCACAAAAAAGTTACTAAAGAGGCTGTAAATCATATGGTTGATTATTTTGAAGCTAATAATTTTGATTACTATGTTGAAAGTAATGGTGGTTTATTTGCTAGTAAAAATCTTGTAAAAAGATTGGAGCGTATTATTTATGGTGATATCGAAAATGATTTAGAAGCTAGAAAACGCTGGCAACGTAAAGAAAATCACTTTATTAATGCTTTGATTGAAGGTGAAGAATTACGCCGTGATGATATTAATAAAGCTTGTTTTTTAGAAAATCCAAATATTCCTTTTGATGATATTATTAATGAATTCAAAAATGAATTTAATGTTATTCATTGTACAGTACCTATGTTTGGTGATGACAGTGGTGAATTATCAGTTCCTAATATTCATAAGGCTAATGCTATTGAAACTTTAATTAATCATTTAGGAATTGATCGTAAAAATACTTATGCTTTTGGTGATGGCATGAATGATAAAGAAATGCTTGAATATGTAAATGTCGGTATTGCCGTTGGTAACGCTAAAGAAGGTTTAAAAGCGGTTGCCGATGAAGTAACTGATGATATTACTAATGATGGTATCTACAATGCCATGAAACGCCATAATTTAATTTAATGAAAAACAGTGTTTAGAATTTAACTAAACACTGTTTTAATAATATTTAAAATAATCCTGGCTTTTTGCACTAATTGCTTCAATATCCAATTCGTTTAAAATTTCAACTAATTTATCTTCCATGATAACTTCTAAATGATGAGGAACATCAATTAATACAATGTCATGATCTAAAGCATACTTGGCATGACGATGTTTACTATCACCAGTAATATAGGCATCAACACGATTAACTAATTGTTGCAAATCATCACTACCACTACCACCACAAATAGCTACTGTTTTAATTAACTTTTCTTTTCCCGCTAAACGTACTGGCACGTTATAAACTTTTTTAACTCGATCAACAAGTTCACTAGTTAGACATGGTTGTTTTAATGTTGCCATTTTTCCAACTTCAAGTTCATCATAACATTTAACATCAGTTACATCCAAAGCATTAATTAACCAGTCATTCATTGAAATTCCATTTTGACCACGGTCTAAACAAGTATGTAAACTATAAACTAAGATATCATTTTTAAATGCTAATTCCATAAACTTACCATGATGATTATTAGTATTTAAGTTATTAACTTCTTCTAACCAGAATGGATGATGAGTAACTAACATTTGACAATCATTATCAATTGCTTTTTGTAAACTGATAATATCAGCATTTAAAGCTACCATAACTTTATTAATTTCTTTATCAACATTACCACATTGAACCCCACATTTATCCCAAGACATTTGTAAATGTAAAGGAAAATATTTTTCTAAATGGGCAATGATATTAGCTCCGTTCATGTAATACCTCCTCTATCATTTTCATTTTATCACTAATTTCATGATAACGGGGATGATCGTGTGGTAAAGTAGTTTGAATTTTTTGATAAACACGATATTGTTTTTCCCATTTTTCTTTAAATAAAGAGCCTTGATTATTAATCAGAATCGGTCCAAATTCTTCATCTTTTCGCGTATAAGTAATTGCTTTATTTTTTCGACTAGTAACAACCATCACTTCATATATATGTCCAGCATCTTTAACCATTCTTTCATCAACAATGATCCAGTCATTGGCAAAGAGATACTTGCGTAAGTGATCATTATTAGCATTAGCTTGTAAAAACATTACTTTAACTCCTCTTAAATACTCACGATGAGCATCTAAGATTTCACTAATCAAATAAGAACCCATGCCACTAATACTTATCATATCAACCTGGCGATTAATAAGTGGATCTAACCCATTTCCTAACAGGGCAAAGACCTGATCTTCTAAACCATGCATTTTAATCGTTTCTTTAGCTGACTCTAATGGCCCTTTAGCCACATCACAAGCATAAGCACATGTAATTATTTGATTTTTTACTAAATAACAAGGCAAATAACCATGATCACTGCCAATATCTGCTAAAGTGCTTCCTTGTTTATATTCACTAATTACATCAGCAATTAGCTGTAATCTTTTTGATAGTTTCATTTTAGCGATCTAAGAAATCCTTTAATCGTTTTGAACGTGATGGATGTTTTAATTTTCTTAAAGCTTTAGCTTCAATTTGACGAATTCTTTCTCTAGTAACACTGAATTCTTTTCCAACTTCTTCTAATGTTCTAGTACGACCATCATCAAGACCAAATCTTAATCGTAAAACTTTTTCTTCACGATCAGTTAACTCTAATAAAACTTCATTTAATTCATCTTTTAAAAGTTCGTTAGCTGCATAATCATCAGGAGACATTGCCCCTTCATCTTCAATGAAATCACCTAAATGTGAATCATCTTCTTCACCAATAGGTGTTTCTAATGATACTGGTTCTAAAGAAATCTTTTGAATTTCACGAACTTTTTCTGGTGACATACCATCAACTCTTTCAGCAATTTCTTCTGCTGTTGGTTCACGACCTAACTCTTGAATTAATTGTCTTTGAATTCTAGTTAATTTATTAATTGTTTCTACCATATGAACAGGAATACGAATTGTTCTAGCTTGATCAGCAATTGCTCTAGTAATTGCCTGACGAATCCACCATGTTGCATAAGTTGAAAATTTGAATCCTTTAGTATAATCAAATTTTTCAACAGCTTTAATAAGCCCCATATTTCCTTCTTGAATCAAATCCAAAAATAACATTCCACGTCCAACATATCTTTTAGCAATAGAAACAACTAAACGTAAATTGGCAGCTGCTAATTGTTTTTTAGCTTCCTCGTCACCTTCTAAAATTCTTTTTGCTAAAGAGATTTCTTCATCATGCGTTAACAGTTCAACGCGTCCAATTTCTTTTAAATACATTTTAACTGGATCGTTGATTTTAACATTGCTTCCTAATTGATTTTGATCCATTTCAGCATCAGATTCAGCAACTTGATACATATGAATTGTATCACCAGTCATCATATCAAAATCACCGGCAAAATCTAAATCAGGTGTATCATCATCCAATCCTAAGTCATCATCAAGACCTAAATCATCATCTAATCCTAAATCATCAGGAACACCAGCTAATAAAACATCATCTTCAACATCTAAATCATCTAATCCATCGTCAGAAATAACAATATCATTTTGACCGATGAATTCTAGTAAATCTTCAGCCATTTCATCACTTAGATCATAAGTAGATAAATAATTATCTATTTGATCTTGTGTCAAAATACCATTTCCTTTTTTGGCATCATTTAAAACAATATTTTTCAAATCATCAAACGATAGTGCAGTTACACTTTTTTTCTTCATACAATTACTCCTTATCTTTCAATGCTATGATTTCTTTTAAAATCTGGGCTTTTTGTTTAGGATCAAACGTATTAGCCAAAGCATCTGTTAATTCCTTTTTACGCATAATTACAGTTTTTTCTTTAATTACTTTTATATAATCATCAATTGCCTGATAATCCTTCAATTCTGGTAATTCTAATTGCGAAATTTCAATAATATTTTGGACTAAATTCTCATCTTCAATACTATCAATAAAATCTGCAATTTCTAAAACTGGATTTTGGCGATAATAATCAACAATGTATGAAGCGATAATTCGATAATTATCTTCAATCATAAATCCAATCTTCGCTTCATACTTTAATGCGACATTTTTATCAAGCATCATATAATATAATAAATCTTGTTGAGCTTGAGTATATTTATCAAGCAATTTTGTCGATTGCTTTTTAACTGGATAATTAACCTGTTTAACCTGGTTAACTATCTGCATCGTATTTTTATAAATTAATTGTTCAATAATATTTTTAGAAAATCCGGATTTTTTCTCTAGTTTTTGGACATAATAATCTTGATCAACAATATCATCAAGATTGCTAATATCTCGAGCAATCATCTCTAAATACTGTTTACGATCTTCATAATTATTCATATTAGTCATTTCATAATAATAATCCATTTTAAAATCTAAAGCTGATAATGGATTATTTACTAATACTTGAAGTGCTTCTTGTCCTTGCTGATTTAAAAACTCATCAGGATCTAAACCATCTGGTAAAGCAATAACCTTAACTTTAAAACCAGCTTGTAACAATATTTCCATACTCTTTATTGTTGCATTACGTCCAGCCCGATCGCCATCTAAACAAAGATAGATAGTTCGTGTCAATCGTTTTAATAACTGAATATGACCATTAGTTAAAGCAGTCCCCATAATAGCTAAAACATTTTTTATTCCAGCTTTATAAAAGGCAATAACATCCATGAACCCTTCAGTAATAATTACATATCCAGCCTGACGGGTTGCTTCACCTACTCGGTGATAGTTATATAAAGTATTCCCTTTAATGAATATGGCTGATTCTGGGGAATTCATATATTTAGATTCATTTTGACTAGGCTGATAAATTCGCCCACTAAAACCAACGACTCTTCCAAGGGCATCGTGAAGCGGGAACATGATTCGATCAACAAAACGATCATAGCCATTACCAGCTTCGATGATCAAACCAGATTCATACATTTTTACTTTATCAAAATTCATTTTTTCAAAAGCTTTTAATAAAATCTGGTTAGAAGGTGCATAGCCAATTTCAAATGTTTCAATTATTTCATCATCCATTTGTCGTTTATCTAAATACTCTTTAGCTGTTAAAGCAAGTTTTGTCGTCAAATAGTGACGATAAATCTTATTGGCCTCTTCATGCATTAAAAATAATGGTTCTAATTTTTCATCAACATGTTTAACCCGATTTTCTAAGTTATATTGACTAATATCAACATTACCCATTTGAGCTACCATCTTGACAGCTTCAATATAGGGGATTTTTAGATAATCTTTTAAAAAAGTAAAGACATTACCAGCATGATCACAAACAAAACACTTATAAATCTGACGTTCTGGTGAAATTGACATTGAAGGATTAGAATCATCATGAAAAGGACATAAAGCAAGATAATTACGCCCCTTTTTTTGCAATGGCAAATATGTACCAATCACATCAACTATATCAACACTTTGTCTAATTTCCGTGATCTTTTCCGGTGATAGTCTTGGCATCTAATCAGCTCCTTATTAAAAGATTAATTTTTTATTTAAATAATCAACTAATTCATCAATTGGTAAACGAATTTGTTCCATTGTATCACGATCACGAACTGTTACAGTATTATCATTTACTGAATCAAAGTCAACAGTAATACAATAAGGTGTACCAATAGCGTCTTGACGACGATAACGTTTTCCAATTTGTCCAGCGACATCAAATTCACAATTAAAATATTTTGATAATAAATTATATACTTCTGTTGCTTTATCACTTTGTTTTTTAGTCAGTGGTAAAATTGCTGCTTTAAATGGTGCTACACAAGGATGTAAATGCATTACTGTTCTTGTATCGCCACCTTCTAACTCTTCTTCTTCATAACTATCACAAAGTACTGATAAGAATAAACGATCAGCACCAACAGAAGGTTCAATTACATATGGAACATATTTTTCATTTGTTGTTGGATCTAAATATTCCATTGATTTATTTGAATAATTTTGATGTTGTGTTAAATCGTAATCAGTACGATCAGCGATTCCCCATAATTCACCCCAACCAAATGGGAAATTATATTCAACATCGCAAGTTGCTTTTGAATAGAAAGATAATTCTTCCTTTTCATGATCTCTAAAACGTAAATTTTCTTCTTTTAATCCTAAATCAAATAAGAATTTTTGACAATATTCTTTCCAATATTCAAACCATTCTAAGTCAGTATCTGGTTTACAGAAAAATTCCAATTCCATTTGTTCAAATTCACGAGTTCTAAAAATAAAGTTACCTGGTGTAATTTCATTTCTAAATGCTTTTCCAATTTGTCCAATTCCAAAAGGAACTTTTTTACGTGTTGTTCTTTGAATATTTTTGAAGTTTACAAAAATCCCTTGAGCAGTTTCTGGTCTTAAGTAAACTACTGATTTATCATCTTCAACAACACCCATTCTTGTTTCAAACATTAATTTAAATTGACGAACGTCAGTAAAATTACTTTTACCACAATTAGGACAAACGATATTGTGATCTTTAATATATTGAACTGTTTGTTCACTTGTCCATCCTTCACTATGAACGTTTGGATCATAAGCTTCAATTAATTTATCAGCACGGTGTCTTGTTTTACATTCTTTACAATCGATTAAAGGATCTGAAAAGCTGCTTACATGTCCACTTGCTTCCCATACTTTAGGGTTCATAAAAATTGCAGAATCTAATCCAACATTATATGGTGATTGTTGAATAAAACGTTTCCACCATAATTGTTTAATATTGTTTTTCATTTCCACACCAACAGGACCATAATCCCAAGTATTTGCAAGACCATCATAGATTTGTGAACCTTGGTAAACAAATCCCATTGTTTTTGCGTGATTTACTAATTTTTCCATATCTTTAGCTGCCATAAATTACTCCTTTTTCTTGATATAAACAATGAATGACTTGAACACAGTCAAGTCAAATAAAGGCAATAAGCTGTTTAATATCTTTTTTTCGTGCACATATAAAATACCCTTATAGTGGTTATTTGTCAACCAACTATAAGGGTTCTAAATGAAGGTACGATTATTCAACCAGTCTAAAATATCCTGGTATATTTCTAAACGTTGTTTATCATGTAATAAATCATTATGACTATCATTATAAAGTTTTAAAGTTATATCTTTTTGTCCTTGAGCCTTTAAATTATCATATAACCATTTAGGTCCAATCCCAAAATCACCGAAAGGATCTTTAGCTCCAGAAAGAATTAAAATAGAAACATAGTTAGGTATTTTTTTTATATTTTGATTAAGTGATACTTCACGTATCAATTCTAACACTTCATTATAAGCATTATTTGTATATGTAAAATCTGTAAATGGATCTTCTAGATACTGAGCCATTTCCCGATTATCCCCAGTTTGATAATAACTATCTTTATCATGTGAAAACAGCTTATTGATAACATTTTTACGAACTGTTTTTGAGCGATGCATTGATCCTTTAAATAATACATCACCTTTAATAATCAATTTTTTTAATTTAATAAAATGCTGTTTACCACAAGTTCCCAATAATATAGCCCCTTGAACAAAATCCCCATAATTAGCTAGATATTGTCTTAAAACCAGCGATCCCAATTGATTACCAATCATAAAATATGGTAAATCCGGATATCTAGCTGCCATAATATTTCGTAACCGATGCATATCTTCTACTAATGTCTTGGTAGCATCGCCAATTCCAAAATAACCTTGTTCATAATTAAACAATGAAGTTCCATGTCCTGGAAAATCACTTACAACTACCACAAAACCTTCATGTGCCAAATATTCAGCAAAACGCTCATATCGTCCCGAATGCTCAGACATGGCATGATGAATCTGGACCACAGCTTTATAGCGAATCATTACAGTTGGCAAATAAACATCAAATTTTACATGTGTTGCCGTCGATGAAGAATATCGTTCTGTAGATTTCATGCCAATATTTCCCCCCTCATTTATTTTACTATATTGTTATATTATATACATAATTTGTAAAAAAATAAACAAAATCCACAAAACTTAACAAAATAACTGCTAAAAAATGACGATTTAACCATATTTTTTTAATAAACCTTCAAATTTAGTATTTATAAACCAAAAAAGCTCTTGGATTTCCAAAAGCTTTTTATAAAAAATCTTTACAAGAAACTAGTAAATCTATTTTTTGCCATTGAACTTCTTCATCAATACAATTTCCCTCTTCTACTGAAGCAAAACCGCATTGTGGCGATAAAGCAATATTATCACCAACTACTTTTTTAGCTTGTAAATAACGTTTTTTAATTTCATCATGGCTTTCTAAAACAGGATTTTTAGTAGATATTAAACCAGCTACAAATGTTTTATCACTACCTTTTAATATTGACCATGGTTCAAAAGAGCCAGAGCGTTCATCATCATATTCAACAAAAAAGCCATCATAAGGGATTTGACAAATAATTGGTGCTATTGAATCATATAATCCGGCAAACAATGGATAGCCCTTAAAATTACCTTTACAAAAATGATTAGCGATAATCATATCCTTAGGTTTATTTTCTAACGCTTTAGTAGAAACAGTTTTAAACCATTGTAAAACTTCTTCTTTTTGATAACCTAAATCACTAACTTTTTTACAAAAATCTGCATCGATCATATAAGTCCATGATGTATCATCAATTTGTAAATAACGACAACCATGATCATAGAAATCCTTGATCGCTTCTTGATAAGCAAGAGCAATATCATCGATCAAAGCATTTAAATCTGTTCCATAATAAGGAATTTCTTTTAACCCAAGTTGTAAAAAATGATCTACTAAAATCATATTAGGACCTGAGATACATTTTTTAGCTTCAACCCCAGGATACTTTTTAACTAAATTATATAAAAAATCCCACGCCTGTATTTCTGGATGGTTTGTACTACGATCATAACTTATTTTTCCACAAACCATTCCTAATTCAATCTTATTTACTTGACCATTACGCTCTTTTTCTAAATGTTTAGTCGTAAAACCATCAAATTCTTTTAACCAGTCTAAATGCCACCAGCGACGTCTAAATTCACCATCAGTAACAATTTTTAATCCATGTTCTACTTCTTTTGCTACTAATTTTTCAATTTCTTGATCTTCAACTTCTCTTAACTCTTCAATACTAATTTTACCATCAAAGTATTTTTTACGTGCTTCTTTTATCTCTTGTGGTCTTAAAAAAGACCCAACAATATCATATTTAATCTTTAACATTTTTCTACCACCTTTTTTCTAAAAAAATGGTATCGTTTTTTTAGAAAATTGTAAAATATTAAAAATATGAGCTTTGCTATAGCTTTAAACTATAACAACTTTTTAAAATCAATCTCGATAAGTTTCTTTCATCCAAGCCTTTTGCTTACAACTAGGACACTTTAAATATTTTCCTTTTTTCCCATTATTAAAACTAAATAAGCCCTTAATCCATGAAATAGTAAATTTATGATGACAAAAAGGACATACATACGCACTATTTATAGCATGAAAATATACTAAAAATAACAAAAAGCCAACATTAATAACTAACACTAAAATAAACCACTCTCTAGCTATTAAACTACTTAAAAGTATACTAACAAAAAGCATTAATACATACCCAATTAAAAATAAGTTAGTTAATTTACCTTTACTATTAAAATAATCTTTTTTAATCATTAAATCATTTAAATCCTTATCGCTTAAAACTGGCATAGTAGACTCATTTTCAATTTCCGATAATAGAATATTAATCTTTTTATTTTTTCTATTCATATCATTAATCTGGTCATCTAATTCATTTTTCTTTTTTATTAATAATTCCCGTAATAACAATGCTGGTTCTTTTGTCTGTAATAATTTTTTTATTTCTTTTAACGATAGTCCTAAATTCTTATATAAACAAACTAACTGAAATATTTGTAACTGTTCATCACTATAATATCTTCTATTTTCCACAATATTAGTCGGTTTAATTAAATCAATCTTATCATAGTATTGTACTGTCCTAACTGTAAGGTTACATAATTTAGCAATTTCACCACTTGTATACATTATCATCATCCCTTTCGCTATTAATAATTATAATCGATTACCTTAGGTAACAAGCAAGAAAAAAAGAGAAATCGATGATGATTTCTCAATTATAATCAAAAATTTAACTTCATTTCATCAATTAAATACTTTTCTAGTTTACAAACATCACCGTCATAACAATATCCAGCTATTCCAGCTTGTTTAGCGCCATCAATGTTAGCTTTAACATCATCGATAAAAACTGATTCTTCAGCTTTTAAATGAAACTCATTTAAAAAATCCTGGTAAATTTTAATATCCGGCTTCATTAATAGATGTTTAGCGGAAATATAAAATCCATCAAAGTATTTAAAAGCCTCTACTCTTTGACTATATTCATCAAACTGTTTGTTACAGTTAGATAATAAGTAAATTTGATAATTATTATTATTTAGTCTTTTTAACAATGGTATGATTTCTATAAAAGGTTCAAAATAATCATACCAATGATATAAAGCATATTTTAATAATTCACGATGCTTTGAGCTAAAACTAGCAACCGTTTCTTCAAGACTAATTTTACCTTCATCAAGTAAAGCCCATTGTTTAGAAGCAAATAATTCATTAATAATAATTTCTTTTTCCTTTTCATTATTGCTTAGTTTTTCAGCAATATATTGAGGATCCCAGCGCAATATTACATTCCCCATATCAAAAACAACATTTTTAATCATGCATCAATTCTCCTAATATTGCCACTCCTTTAACAATATCTTCATCACTTGGCATTGAAAAATTCATTCTAAAAGATTGACATGGTTTACTATCATCATCATAAAAAGCATTACCTGGTACAACAGCTACTTTACGTTCAATCGCTTTTTGAACAAATTCAAGCATATCAATTCTTTCAGGTAAAGTAACCCAAATAAACATCCCACCATCTGGTTTAGTCCATTTACAATCCTTACTAAAATGCTTTTCAATTTCATCGAGCATCAAATGACATTTTCGATCATACACTGCTTGTAATTGTTTTAAATGGGCATCCATATCAGTTTCTTGTAAAAAACGTGCCATTACACTTTGCGCCCAGGCATTTGTATGAACATCATTAGTCTGTTTAGCGATAGTACACTTAGCTAGTAAATCTTTATGTCCAACCATGATAGCTACACGCATTCCTGGTGAAATAATTTTAGAAAAACTTACTGCATAAATAACTAATCCTTCATCATCTAAAGATTTAATTGAAGGAATCGCTTCATTTTTAAATCGTAAATCACCATAAGGATTATCTTCTAATATTGCTACTTGATATTTTTTGGCTAAAGCATAAATAGCTTTTCTTTTAGCTAATGAAGTAGTAATTCCTGTTGGGTTTTGAAAATTAGGAATTAAATAAATTAATTTTGGTTTCTTTTCACCGCTTAAAACTGCTTCTAATTTTTCAAGATTAATTCCATCATCTTCCATTTCAATTCCTACTAATTTAGCACCATTGCTTTTAAAAGAATTTAAAGCACCTAAAAAACTAGGATTTTCACAAACTACTAAGTCACCTTCGTTACACAAACATTTTGTCACAAAATCCATAATTTGTTGTGAACCAGAAGTAACCATAACTTCATCATAGTCATTAACAATTTTTTCATTTCGTGACAAAAACTTGATTGCAGCATCTTTAAAACTTTGATTTCCTTCAGTAATACCGTACTCTAAAATTGAATTAGGCTGTTTATCGAAAATATCATCACTAATCTCTTTTAATTTACTTACCGGAAAAGTTTCGCTAGCTGGATTACCACCACCAAAACTAATAATTTCTGGATCATTCATTAGTTTTAGTATTTCTCTTACTGCCGAAGCTTTAACCCCACTGATTCGATTTGAAAATTCAAACTTCATATAATTTGGCCCCCTTTAATATATTGTTTATTATAAACTAAATATTTGTTAATGCAAAGAACAAGAAATTAGTTTATAATATTTAAAAAGGAGGGGATCTGTTTGCAAGCACTTTTTTTAGTTCTTCATAAAGTCGAAAAGCTTGATGACTTACTATGCGCACTACAAGATAATGGTATTAGCGGGGGAACAATTATTGATAGTAAAGGGATGTTAAACACATTAAAAAGTAATGATAGCTTTATTATTGAATCTTTACGGATCTTTTTAGAAGATCCTCGTGAAAGCAGCAAAACTCTTTTTTTCATTTTAGATAAAAAAGATGTCGAAAAAGCCCGTAAAGTTATCGATGAAACTTTAGGTGGTATTAATAATCCAAATACTGGTATTATGTTTGGCATCGATTTAACTTTTGTCGATGGTTTAAATGGCAAATAATATTATTTAAAAAAGATTCGAATAATTCGAATCTTTTTTTACCACTGTAACATTATCATATAACTTTCTGTTGAAACTAAAGCTTTTTGATAGTCATCTAAATTTACCATCTTTTCTTTTTTACCGTCAATAGAAGCAATATATACACTATTATATTCACTTTCTAGTAATAGAGATTGTTGATAATAACTCAATTGGCCATTTACAATCTGATATGTTTTTTTACCATCTTGATTTTGATATTCAACTATATCACCTGTTAAAACTAAAATATATGCTTCATGACTAGGCTTTTGACTACTATGATTAAGTAAAGGAGCATCTTCACCAGGTGGCAATAACTGCATTACTTTATTGAAACTTTGATTTCTTGCTATTTTATAACCAAGAACTTTTTCACCCTTTTCAATTCTCATAATTACTTCCTGATAACTCTCTAGGTAATTTCTTTCATTTACCAGTTCTAACAGTTCAACTTTTAAAACCTGATTTTCAGCTACAACATTACTAATTTCAGCATTCGTTTCTTCTTTTTTTATAGTATTCTCACTGCTATCTTGATTAAAAATAACAAGTAATAATAAAGCTACAACCAAAACAGCTATTACAATTGCAAAAAAGCCCCGTTTTGTTAATCTAAGTGTTTTTCCAGCCATGACATTCACCTCGATTAAATTATAACATAATAATTGACGTTTTTCTTATTGTTTAATAATTAGTCATAATTAAAAAGAATATATTTACTCAAAAAATTAATATTTTAAAACAAACTACGATTGCACAATATTAACTGTATACATGCTTTTTCTTTTTTATAAAAAATAGAAAAGGAACATCATGTAATGTCCCCTTATCTACTTGAAATATTTAAATTTTTCAAATTATAAAACTTTTTCTAGATGATTAACAATTTCACCTTCAGGAACAAAACCTGTAATTTGATCAACAGCTTTTCCATCTTTAAAAATAATTAAGTTAGGAATAGCTTGCACCCCATATCTTCTAGCAATATCACTAGAATTATCAACATTTAGCTTATAAAAAGAAACATTTGTCATTTTATCGGCTAACCCTTCAATTACAGGGGCTAACATTTTACATGGTCCACACCAGTCAGCATAAAAATCAACTAGAACAACTCCACTAGCAATTGCATTATCAAATTCATTACTTTCTAATATTTTCATTTATTATCACCTCACTTACATTATCCCTATTTATAAAATAATTACAACTAATTTGCTTTAATTTTATTATATTCCTGAATTGTTCGATCTAATGGATCGTTATAACTGTATGAAATCAAGTCAATTGCCTTATCTTCAGGATCATATCCAAAATATATACTACTAGGACTACTCTTTTCTACTTCATTTAATAAACTATGGTCATTTTCAAAAGCCTGTAGCTGTTGAATTAAAATATTTTTGAATAACTCAATATCTTCACTATTAATAATTTGTTCATCAATATTTTCAGATTCATCAGCAAAATCAATTTGATAAATAACATCAAGCATATCTACTAATTGATAATAATCATAATACCAGACACGAATTATTTCCTGATTAAACTTTTCAACGATTGCTTGGTAATCATTATAATTAAGCCAATAATTACGCACTATTTGTCTTCCATTTTTTAACTGATAAACAATTCCAATCTCATAATCACCATAACTGCATTTGGTATCTAAAATTTCCTGATGAATTTCAACGACAGTATCAATCATATTTTTATCTTTTAAATAAGCATTTTTATTTAAAAGATTCTTACTTAAAGCAAACTGTATATCATGATTGATCGTAACCGATTCAATATTACCTGGAATATAATCTTCAATAAAACTTTTACCCCCAAGAAATAATCCCAAAGTTATAATAGAAATAATACTAGCCTGTAATATATTTGCTTTATATTTTATTTTCTTTGTATAAATATATTGTATTAAAAAGACAGTCATGAAAGTAGCAATTATACTAATTGCAAATAACACACTTATCGACATAGAGGAAACATCTGTTAATCCCGTGAACATCCAGGAAATAACAACAATTATTACCATTTTAATAATTTGAGCAATTACATTATTAGTAAAACCATGATAATTAGTTAACGAATTTCTTTTTAAACAAGCAAGAAAACCACAAATAGTAAAAGCAAGACTATAGAAAATACAGATCAATATTTCATTTATAGCCACACTTTCAATGCCAGCTTTCATCAATGAATAAATAGGAATCAACAAATCCAAGACCGTATCTGGTAACGCTGTAATAATAATGCCCCTGATAAATGTTTGATAAACCGCAAAGATACAAATAAAGATTATAATTGGTGCTACAAAAACAATGACCTGGAGACAAATATTCATGATTATTGAAGTGGTTAAATAAGCTGTTAAATTACCAAGTGAATAATATATCCCAATAATCATAAGTAAAATAATCAAAACATTACCAAAATTATGTAAATCAAATATAAGAGCAATTAGACTATAAAATACAAGTGGCAATAAAAGAACGGTTAATCCACTAAGATATTTGATTATAAATGATTGTTTTTTAGTAATTGGTAATGATAAATACTGTGAATAATTTCCTGAATCAAATAAATAACGTAAATTAAAAGCTGGAACTATGATTGAAGCAATAAATACTATTGCTTTTAACATCGTAACTGGAAAATCGTCTTGATAAGAAGTATAGTATAAAACCAAATCGAGTAAAATAAAACCACTATAAATAATAAAGACATTTTTTAATTGCTTCAAATCATTTTTATATAAGTTATTCATCCAATTCACCTGCCTCGATTGAAGTTACGGCAAAGGTATCTCCATTTTTTTCTGCTGTATATTTTACAACTATAGAGTGTTCTTCATCACTTCGAGTAACAACGTTGTATAAACTACTATAAATTACCTGAGTATCAGAAAATTCCTCTAAACCAAAATCATATTCAGTTTCTGTATTTAAATAATATAAACTGATTTTTTCACCAACAACATTTTCTAAAACTGCTTGGAACTGTGGAGCATAACTAGTACTAGCAATTTCTGATGTCAAATCGTATAAATATGTATTAGCTTCACCGACAAAAATACTACGTTTTAAAAATGCCTCATCCTTAATAATATCAAAAAGCTGATCATCTAATGGAATAATCCACTTATCATGACTACCATAAAATTCAATAAAGTCTTTTTCTATTAAATCTTTTGGTACAATTTTTTGATTATTGATAGAAGCCATTAATTTATTGATATCATCTTGATTAAAATAAAAATTTATCCCATGATATTCATCAAAATTTATATACGTTGATACATATTTTTCATCCACAAGATCATCATATTCAAAAAGCTCATCAAAATACTTGTTTCCTTCATTTTCAAAAAAATCAACGATTAAATCACTATCAGCAAATAGATCATAACTTACATTATCATTATAAATATGCAAATACATTCGTTCTTTTTGTTTTTCAAAATACTCATCAACATATACCTTATTACGATGTTTACTTAAATAATCTTGAACGTCTCTAACCATTTCAGTATCTAATTCCAATGAGTAATTATAATCGCTAAGATAAATATTATTAATACTGCCTAAAAGATTTTCTTCATTTTTATAAAAATTAAGATATCTTTCATTAACAATCAAGTAATTTAATCCAAATACCATTGCAATAACCGGGATATAGATCGCTAAATTACGATAAATATGATTTCCTTTAAAAATAACCTCTACTATTAAAGATACTAGAATACCAATAATCATATAGATTAAAAACATCATCAATATTCCAGATATTCCATAGTTAAGATCAAATTTAGTCGCTATTAGAATCAAACAAAAAAACAATATCGTTCCAACAATAATCAATCCCATTTTTAAAAAGATACTAATTTTAAAGAATACTAGCGGTTCACCAACATATTCATTTTCACGATGTTTATAAACATAATAACTAAGTATTAATAACAAAACAGCTGTTAAAAAATGTATTAAAAGGTAATGGCTGCCATTTTGAATAAAACCAATTCCTGCAGCTAAAGGTATCATCATAAAATAATACCAGGAATCAACACTTTCGATAGTCATCGGTACTAATCTAGGGCTAATATAAGTAAAACCGGCAATTAAAATTAACGGCATACAATAAAACATAATACTAAAAGCAACCTGCCCTAATCTTTTTCCAGACATACAACAAACTAAAAAGGTAATGGTATAGTAAATAAATAATAAAATAATTATCGTTAGTAAAAAACGTAAATAAAGATTATTAGGAATATAATCAAGTTTTAAAACAAACATCATTATAACTAACATTATTCCTTCTAATAATAAGGTAACTAAAGCTATTAAATAACCTGCTAAATAATTTGTTAGCCAGACTGTTTTAGTATCTAATGGTAATGAAACAATCAATGCTGATTTATTTTTATCGACCAGATAGCTTTGTAAATAGCAAGGGTAGATGAATGTCAAGATTACAGCACTAAAAGCAAAAACTATTAAACAAATTACATTAAAATCACTGTTGATCACTAACAGCGATAATAAATAAACAGCGGTAAAAATAATTAATGATATTTTAGCTGGGAAAAGATTGTTTTTGATGATTAGTTTTAATAATGAAACATTAACCCATGACTTCCTTAAGTTCATCATACTTTCCTCCTAAAGTATACAAGAAGATATCTTCTAATGATAAAGGTAAAACTTCACTAATAATTGGATGATATTTAGCGACCGTCTTATTAATTTTTTCAATATTTCCAACTATGATCAATGTATGAACTCTTCCCATCATTTGATGTGACAAAACATTTAATTCTTGTTCCAAAGCATACATTTCATCACCATTTTCTAAAACAACCTGTAATTTATGATACCCTTCTTTTAATTTTTCCAATGATTCTCCAAAAACTATTTTCCCTTTACTTATTAAAGCAATATGATCACACATACTATCTAACTCATCTAAATGATGTGAAGAAATAAAAATTGTCATCTCACGTTCACTAACATCTTTTATCAATATATCCCAAATAACTTTACGAATGTGAGGATCTAAACCATCAAATGGTTCATCCATAATCAAATAATCAGGAGTAATAGATAGTGCTAAAATAAACATTACTTGCTTTTTCATTCCTTTTGAAAACTTACTGAAATTTTCCCGTCCTGTATACTTAAACATCTTCATTAATGTTAAATATCGAATTTCATCAAAATTAGGATAAATTCCTTGATACAAAGTTTTTATATCATTAATATTTCTTCCAAAGACATCAAAAAACTCATCAGGAATATATACCATCCTAGCTTTAGCTTCTGGATTTTCATATACACGCATCCCATCTAATTCTACAAAACCAGTATCACCTTGATAAACACCTACTAAGTGACGAATCAAAGTAGTCTTACCAGCACCATTTTCACCAATAATGCCATAAATAGAACCTTTAGGTATATTTAAATTAATATTATTTAAAATTTGTTTATGACCAATTTTTTTCGATAACTCTTTTACAACTAACATTGCTATTCCTCCCATGCTCGCTCTAAAAGCTGACATAATTGTTCAAAAGAAAGATCAACATATTTGCTTTTTACGACGATTTCCTTGATAAGTTCATCAATCTGATTTTTAAAAAGCTCTGTTTGTAATGTCTGCTTACGACTAACAAAACTCCCTTTACCAGGTAAAGAGTGGATAAATCCCTGCTCTTCTAATAAACGATATGCTTTAACAACAGTATTAGGATTTATATGTAATGATGATGAAAGTTCTCTTACAGAAGGTAACTTATCATCAGGGCGTAACAATCCAGTTGTAATATATTTTAATAATTGATGATAAAGCTGTTCATAAATTGGAATATTACTATTATGATCAATTTGCATAAAAAGCCCCTTTCTTTATGATTCTAATTGTAGTATAACAAAGTTACAACTGTATTACAAGAAATAGAACAGTATAGACATATTCAATAATATGTCTATTAATTTTCATAAATCTATTAAATAGTTTGCATTTTTTATGATTTTAAGTAAAATATGGTTTATAGATAGGAGGCTTTTTATGAGTAAAGTTGCAATTATTACCGATAGTAATTCTGGAATAAGCCAAGATGAAGGTAAAAAATTAGGCATTAAAGTTTTACCAATGCCCTTTACTATTGATGGCAAAACATATTATGAAGATATCAACTTAACCCAAGATGAATTTTATGAAAAGCTGATGAATGGTGCTGAAGTATTTACAAGTCAGCCATTAGTTGGTGATGTTAGTAAACTATGGGATGAAGTACTACAAGAATATGATGAAATTGTTCATATTCCAATGTCTAGTGGTTTAAGCGGTTCTTGTCAAACAGCAATCATGTTAGCTAATGAATATGACGGTAAGGTTCAAGTAGTTGATTCTCAAAGAATATCTGTAACTCAAAAATGGGATGTTTTAGATGCTATTGAAATGGCTAAAAATGGTAAATCAGCCAAAGAAATTAAAGAAATTCTCGAAGCTAATAAATTTAATGCTTCTATTTATATTACTGTAAATACATTAGAGTATCTTCGTAAAGGTGGGCGAATTACACCTGCTGTAGCAATTTTAGGTGGGATGATGAAAATCAAACCAATTCTTCAAATCCAAGGCGAAAAATTAGATACTTTTTCAAAAAGTAGAACAATGTCAAAAGCAACTAAGATCATGATTGATGCTATTAAAAAAGACATTGAAGAACGAATCGATCCTGAAGGTCATGGTAAAAATGTTCATTTATGTGTAGCTTATACTTTTGACCGTCAACAAGGATTAGAATTAAAACAAGAATTAGAAGCTCTCTATCATGATTCAATAATTTTTTGCGATCCGTTATCATTAAGTGTTTCATGTCACATTGGACCACATGCATTAGCAATTGCTGCATGTAAAAAGATTATTTAGACAAGAAACTTTGTTTCTTGTCTTTTATTTTATGTTATAATTATTTAATAAAGAAGACAAAATAAAACAAGGAGGAAATTTATGCAAGAAAGGCCAAAGACATATAATAAACAAACTGGCAAATCACAGATAAGAAAAAAGAACTATTCTAAAAAAAACAATAATCAAAAAACAAATAATAACATCGATACTAAAGTATTTGCGTTAGGTGGCTTAAATGAAATTGGAAAAAACACCTACTGCTTTGAACATGATAATGAAATTTTTATTGTTGATGCTGGGGTTAAATTTGCAGAAGAAGGCTTACCAGGAATCGATTATGTTATTCCTGACTACACTTATTTAAAAAGAAATGAAAAGAAAATTCGTGGTTTATTAATAACTCATGGTCACGAAGATCATATTGGTGGTATTCCTTTTTTACTACAAATAGTAAAAATACCATTTATCTATGCAACTCCTTTAGCTAGTGCAATGATAAAAAGAAAACTTGAAGAACGACGTTTGACTAATGCAACTAAGATAATTGAAATTGATGATGAATATCAAATTCATTCACGTTATTTTAATATTGGTTTTTTCAAAACCAATCACTCAATTCCTGAATCATTAGGAATCATTATTAATACACCAAATGGACGAATTATTGAAACTGGTGATTTTAAATTTGACTTATCACCTGTAGGTGATCCTGCTGATTATCAAAAAATGTCATTTTTAGGAGAAACAGGTGTAACCTTATTAATGAGTGATTCGACAAATGCTGAAGTACCAACTTTTTCGATCAGTGAAAAAATAGTTGCTAACAGTGTTCAAGAAGAATTTAGAAAAACTGAGGGGCGTTTGATTGTAGCAACTTTTGCCTCTAACGTTCATCGAGTTCAACAAATTGTTGAAGCAGCTGTAAAATTTAATCGTAAAATTTTAGTTTATGGACGTTCTATGGAAAATAATATTCAAGTATCTAGAGCAATGGGATACATTAAATGTCCTGATCGTTTTTTCATAAAAAATGATCAAGCTAAAAAATTACCTGATAATGAAATTTTAATATTATGTACCGGTTCCCAAGGTGAAGCCTTGGCTGCCTTAAGTCGAATTGCCAATGGAACTCATAAATTTGTTAAAATCAAACCTGGTGATACTGTAGTATTTTCATCAAATCCGATCCCTGGTAATGCCTATAGCGTAAATGTCGTTGTTAATAAACTATTTAGAGCTGGTGCTCGAGTTTTAACTAATACGGCTTTTAATAATTTACATACTTCAGGGCATGCTTCACAAGAAGAACAGAAATTGATGATGCTACTTACAAAACCAAAATACTTTTTCCCAGTTCATGGTGAATATCGAATGTTAAAAATTCATGCTGAATTATCACAAGATGTTGGTATTCCACCAGAAAATACTTTTGTTTTATCAAACGGGGATACTATATTATTAAACAATGGAACAGCACGTTTAGGTCCAAGAATTCATGTTGAAGATATTTATGTTGATGGTAATGATATTAGCGGTTTATCAACTGCTGTATTACGAGATCGTCAGATTTTATCTGAAGATGGTATGGTTTCAATCTTGATTAGCATGGATTCTCGTAGTGGCAAATTATTAAGTCGACCAGTTATTATTTCTCGTGGTTTTGTTTATATGAAAGATAGTTTTAAAATGATCAGGGAAGCTGAACACCTAGTTGAAGTCAATTTATCAAAATTATTACAAGGCAAAACTACTTTTGGAGAAATTAAAAATACTACCCGCGATATTTTATCTTCTTATTTTTATCGTAAAACCAAACGTAATCCAATGATTATTCCAGTAATCATGAATAAAAAGGTATGATGAAAAAAAAGATTAGAATAATTAAAGTATTAATTTTAGTAATTATTATTCTCTTGGCTGGATTTACATATTATTACAGTCATTCTATTGCCCCTGAGGGCTATAAAATTCAAGAATCAACTATTACTAATGATAGTTTACCTGAAGAATTTAATAATTTTAAAATTGGTTTTATAAGTGATATTAATCTTGAAGATAGTAGTGATATTGAACGATTAGGAGAAATTGTGGCTTCGCTTAATGATCAAAATGTTGATATGGTGATATTTGGTGGTGATTTATTCCAAAGTAGTGCTTTTGAAACTGAAAAAGTAATCAGTACTTTATCAAACATTAATTCTAAATTCGGTAAATTTGCGGTTTTAGGTGAAAAAGATTTAACAATTGCTACTGATGTTACCGCCATATTAAATGAAGGTGGTTTTGAAGTTCTTCACAATGAATATCGACCAATCTATTACAAAAATGCTTCGATTAGCTTATTTGGTTTAGAAAGCAATGGTGATATTAGCGGTCTATTAAACGATAACAACAAAGATAGCTATAAACTAGCTGTCGTTCATGAACCAGATTATTTTACAACAACTGCTAAAAGCGCTATTGCATTACAGCTATCAGGACATACTATGGGCGGTTATATTCGATTACCAATAATTGGTGGTTTGTTTACTAAAACAAATGGATCTACTTATGTAAGTGGTCGACATACTATCGATGATAGTGAACTAATTATTTCTAATGGTTTAGGAATGGAAAATGGTTATGAATATCGTTTATTTTGTCCTAATCAAATTAATATTGTTACATTAAAAAAATAACGAAATGATGAAAATCACTTCGTTATTTTTTAATTTCTGTTCCAACACCATTAGTTGTAAAAATTTCTATCAATAAACTATGTTCAAGACGACCATCTAAAATATGAACCTTTTTTACGTCTTCTTGAACAGCATCTAGACAATTCTTCAACTTAGGAATCATTCCCCCAGTAATTACCCCTTGTTCAAACAATTCTTTAGCTGACTTAGTATCAATAACCGATATCAAAGTACTTGGATCATTTGGATCTTTTAAAACTCCTTCAATATCTGTCAAAAATACTAATTTACTTGCTTTCAAGCCGCGAGCAACAGCTGTCGCTACATCATCAGCATTAATATTATAAGCATTATATTTACTATCTAAACCTATAGTTGAAATTATTGGCGTATAATCTTTTTCTAATAATGTTTCAATTAAATTAATATCAACATTAATAATTTCACCAACATAACCTATATCTTCACCTTTAGGCAATGCTTTTTTTACTGTAATTAAATTACCATCTTTCCCTGACAAACCAACAGCATGTGTTCCAATTCGTTCCATATGCTGAACTAACCCTTTATTAATTTTGCCTGATAAAACCATTTCAGCAACTTCTAAAGTTTCTTTATCAGTAACCCGTAAACCATTTTTAAAATTACTTTTAATCCCTACTTTTGTTAACCATTTATTAATATCATTACCACCACCATGAACGATAACCGGTTTGATCCCTACTGATTTTAATACCGCAATATCTTTTAAAACACTATGTTTTATTACTTCATTAGTCATGGCACTGCCACCATATTTGATAACAACAATATTCCCATTAAATTTTTGAATATAACTTAAAGCATCAACCAATACTTGGGCTTTACTTTGTTCAATCGTTCTTGTTTGTACCATATATTTCCCCCTTATTAACTATGAGCGATAATCAGCATTGATTTTTACATAATCATATGTTAAATCACAACCCCATGCTGTCGCTTGATAATTTCCATTATGAATATCAATAATTGCTTTTACTTCACTGCTCGACAAGATTTTTGTTGCTAATTCTTCACTATAATCAGTTGCCATCCCCTTAGCTACTAATTGTAATGTTCCAAACTCACTAGCAATTTTTAAATCAACATTATATGGGTCAAATTGTTCCCCAGAATAACCCATTGCACATAGCAATCTTCCCCAATTGGCATCATTACCATAGATTGCTGTTTTAACTAATGGTGATGTACAAACGCTTTTAGCAATCACTTTAGCCTGATTAATACTATTAGCACCATGTACCTGTACTTCTAATAATTTAGTAGCCCCTTCTCCATCACCAGCAATTGCTTTAGCTAAAAATTCATTAACATAATATAAAGCCTCTTTAAATACTTGATAATCAGTATTTTCTTCATTAATTTCTGGATTATCAGCCAATCCATTAGCTAATAATAATACCGTATCATTAGTTGAAGTATCTCTATCAACTGAAATCATATTAAATGTATCAGGAATAATTTCTTTTAAAGCCTTATTTAATAAAGTTTTAGAGATATTACAATCAGTAGTAATAAAACCAAGCATTGTTGCCATATTGGGATGAATCATTCCTGAACCTTTACAGCAAGCCCCAATAGTTACTGTTTTACCACCTAATTCAATTTCCACAGCAAGATGTTTAGCTTTAGTATCTGTAGTTAAAATAGCTGTTGCTACATCCATCCCACCATCTTCTTTTAATAACGGTTTAACTTGTTCAACCCCATTTTTAATAACTTCCATTGGTAATTGTTTACCAATTACTCCTGTCGAACAAATTAATACTTCTTCTTTATTAATTGAAAAATTATCAGCTACTATTTTAGCAAACTCTTCATTATTTTCGATTCCTTCTTGACCAGTACAAGCATTAGCAACCCCACTATTGATTGCAATTACTCGAGCATGGTCATAATTTTCAACGATCATTTTATCCCATAATACTGGTGCCGCTTTAACAACGTTTTGAGTAAATGTCCCCACAGCTTTAGCAGCTACAGTACTATAGATTAAAGCTAAATCTTTCTTTTCTTTCTTTATACCAACATGTTCACCAACACCAAGAAACCCTTTTGGTGAAGTAACAGTTCCTGTCTCAATTATTTTCATTTCTATTCCCCCTATAAAATTGCTGGTGCTAACATTAAACCTTCTTTTTCATCAAGACCAAACATAATATTCATATTTTGAATAGCCTGCCCAGCAGCGCCTTTAACTAAATTATCCATAGCGCCCATCATAATAACGCGATTAGTACGTGGGTCAATTTGATAATTTACATCAACAAAATTGCTTGCCTTAACACTTCTTACTTCAGGAACAACTCCTGGTTTTAATACCCTAACAAAATATTCATCATCATAACATTGATAAGCTTTTTCAACATCTTCTTTACTAACACCTGGTTTCAATTTAGCATAAGCTGTTACTAAAATGCCACGATTCATCGGTACTAAATGTGGTGTAAAATTCAATAAAACAGTTTTATTAGCTACATAGCCTAGCTGTTCTTCAATTTCTGGTGTATGGCGATGTGTTGTTACCCCATAAGCTTTGATACTTTCATTAACTTCACAATATAAATTAGCAACTTTAGCAGATCTACCAGCACCGCTAACTCCGCTTTTAGCATCAATTATCAACGTATCTGTTTCAATTAAATTTGCTTTTACAAGTGGATATATTGATAAAATTGAACAAGTTGGATAACATCCTGGATTAGCAATTAAACGAGCTGCTTTTATTTTTTCACGATTAATCTCACATAATCCATAAACAGCCTCATCAATAAATTGTGGTGAAGCATGCTTAATTCCATACCAGGCTTCATATGTTGCAACATCTTTGATACGATAATCAGCACTCAAGTCAATCACCTTGACTTTATTCAAGACATTTTCATTAACTGTTTTAGCACATACCCCTTGTGGTGTTGCAAAAAATACAACATCAACATCATCTAAATAATCTTCAATATTTTCATCAACACATTTTTGATCTAATAATTTAAAATAACTTGAATAAACAGAACTATACTCTTGATCAGTGTATGTCCTTGATGAAACCCATTTAATCTCAACGTCTTTATGTGTTAATAAAAATCGTACTAGTTCACAACCACCATATCCAGTTGCCCCTACTATACCTACTCTAATCATTTTGTTAGTCCCCCATTTCTTTAATATAAATAAAAAACGTCTCTTGAACCAAGAGACGAAATTAACCGCGTTACCACTCTAATTATCATAAGTTGACCTTATGACCACTTTCATCGATAAGGGCGATAACCCGAAAGTGATACTATTATTTCCCACTTTCCTCTCGTAAATGCGCTTTATCTTAACTAGATTACTAACCTTCCACCAACGCTAGCTCGCTAAAACCATCATTAAGACTACTCTTTTAGTCATCGAGTTTGACTAATATTATAATACGGAAAATGATTTTGTCAAACAAATTTTAACATTTCTTATTTACAAGCTTAAAATTTAGCGAATTGTTTAGCACCCCAGGTATTCAATAAATAATAGCCAAAGATATCCAAAACAATTAGAATTACTGCAATTAAATACGTATAATTAATAGCACTAATAAACTCATTAAATAATAGAATATAACCACCGGCAACCAAGACAACAAAAGCCATTGTTCCAAGCATTGCAATCATTACAGCCATACTTTGTTTAACAACAATTGTCTCATTTACCCAATCAAATTTTGGTTTCCATAAATTTATCAATAAACCAAAAATCGCTTCAAAAATGATAAAGATCACTGGTACCAAAATCACTATTAATGCATCAACAATATCAAGCGAAAAAACATATATACCCGCTAAAGAGAAGATAATTGCTGGTGGTATACAAAGTACGATATGCAATAACAATTTACTATCTAATATTTCTTTAGTTTTAAGTGGTAATGATTTAATGATCCATAATCGATTTCCCTCTAAGGAAATCAAGCTAGCACTAATATAGTTAAAAGAACTAACCCCTATAATTACTAAACACAAACCAGCAACGAGCCACTCATTTAATGTTCCTTGCAATAAAGGAGATATTGATTGAACAATAATTTTTACATCATTGCTTTTTACAATTAAAGCCCCAGCTAGAAAAATTGTAAAAGCAATTCCAATAGCTGAATTCATCATTACCATTGGATTAGAGGTAAAATGTCTTAACTCTCGCATAAATAATGATTTTTTCAAACCATTAGTTTTAATATCTGTTTGTTTTAATTTTCCTTTTTTTACTCCTGATTTTGAAGTCGTTAATTTAATAAAATTTAATGACAATAAATAAATCACAAGTACAAACGGTATTAAAGCCGTTAATAAATAGACAATCAGACTAAATAAATTCATATCACTAATAGCTTTAGCTAAGTGATAAATTGGATATAATTTACTTTCTACAATTTCACCGATCGTTTCACCATTTATTATTAAAGAAGCTAGATATTCAGGCATTTTATTTACTAAATAAAAATACGCTACCAATACTCCTAATGATAAAACCATCGTAATAAAAGTTTTACTAGGTATCTTCTTTAAAATCATTGTTATTAACCAGCCAAAAACACAACTTAATGCTAAAACAAATAATGGCAAAGTTACAAAAACAATTATAAAAATAAGCATTTGCAAACCATTAAAAGGCTGATGTAAATAATAAACAATAATTGCCGGTAAAGCAATTAAAGCTTCATAAACATAATTCAAAAGTAAAACTACTAAAATTCTACTTAATAAAATATCTCTTGTTTTAATTGGCATCGATAATAACAAATCATTATCTTTAGCCCCATATATTTCCTGTTGAGTATAAAAAATACTCCCCAAAAAACAAAACAAAATAACAACCAAAGCCATTAATCCAAAATACAACCACTCATAACCACTTGCAATAAATGGTTCGATTATTAAATCAAAAAAATATCCAAAAACAGCTACCAGGACAATTCCTAAATAGATAAAAAGCAACGAAAATAAAATCATCTTTCCAATACTAATTTTTTTCTTTTTACTTCCCATCATTGACTTTAAAAACAAGCCTTGAAAACGAATTTTCACTAATGTTTTAAGCATGGTCATCCTCCAACTCTAAAAATACTTCTTCTAACGAATCATCACCAATGACTTCTTGAGTATTTCCAGAAACAATTAATTTTCCCTTTTTTATGATTGCAATTTGATCACATAGTTTTTCAGCAACTTCCAATACATGGGTTGAAAAAAAGATCGCGCCACCTGCTTGACACAAATCATGCATCAATTCTTTTAACAAATGAGAAGCTTTAGGATCAAGACCAACAAACGGTTCATCCATAATAATCAATTTAGGATCATGAATCAATGCTGAAATAACTGCTAATTTTTGTTTCATCCCATGTGAATAAGCACTAATAGGTTCTTTTAATGAATCAGCAATTTCAAACATCTCACTATATTTTTTTATTCTTTCTTGACGATCTTGCTGGCTAACACCATAAACATCCGCAATAAAATTTAAATACTTAATCCCTGTTAAATACTCATATAAATCAGGATTATCAGGAATATAAGCCATGATTTTTTTACATTCAAGCGGCTGGTTTTTTATTGATTTACCATCAATAAAAATATCACCCTGATCAAATTGTAGTATTCCGGCAATTGCTTTTAATGTTGTAGTTTTCCCAGCCCCATTATGACCAATGAAACCATATATTTGCCCCTTTTTTATATGCAGTGATAAATTATCAACTGCTTTTTTACTACCAAAAGTCTTACTTAAATTTTCAATTTTTAACATATAAGTCCCCCTCAAATTATCAAATCTAAAAATCTATTTAGATTATTTTCTAAATAGATTATAGCACATTAAAATATCATTTAGAACACCCCAATATATACTTTAATAGAATCTTAATAAAAATGAGGTTATCATTCGATAACCTCTACATTCTCCTTAACTTTCAGTCGCTTCTCTCTATTTTTTACTTGTATTTTAACTAAAGAATAAATTACAGATACTATTGGTACTCCTAATAAAACTCCGGTAATCCCCCATAAACTACCACCAACCGTTACTGCAAATAAAACCCAAATTGAAGGTAAGCCAATTGTAGACCCAACTACTCGTGGATAAATCAAATCACCTTCTAATTGTTGTAAAACAACTAGGAAAATAATAAAGATAAAAGCTTGCATATAATCAACCGTAAAGATCATAAATGCTCCAATTGCCCCACCAATAAAAGCACCGATAATTGGAATAAAGGCTGTAATTCCTACTAAAGAACCCACCATTGGAGCATATGGCAATCCTAAAATAATCATTCCAATTGTACATAGCGCTCCTAAGATAAAAGCTTCTACTGTTTGTCCAATAATAAAATTAGAAAAAGTAGTTCTAGAAAGTCGTGCTACTTCAAATATATTATTAGCTACTTTGCTTGGTAGATAAGCATTAATTAATCTTTTAGTCTGATCCTTTAATGTTTCTTTAGACATTAAGATATATATTGCAAAAACTAGTCCTAAAACAAAATTTACAATCCCATTTACGATAACAGCTAATATATCAATGGTCGAATCAAGCACACCACTAAATTCTGTTTTAGCAAATTTTGATAACTCATTTCCTAGACTTTCAACATCTATTTGATTAATCAGATTTTCTAGTTGTGGTAAATAGATGCTATGACTATCCGTCCAGTTTTGTAAATTATCAATTACTTCCGGTAAAGAAAGAGCAATCACTTTAATAGCGCTAACAAGTTCTGGAATAATTAAAATAATGATAATGGCTACTACTCCGACAACCAGAGCAATTGAACCAAGAATACTTAAAACCCGCTTAAGGATTTTAAGCTTAGGATTTACAATAACTTTTGATAATTGTTTTTCAATTCTTATCATTAAAACATTTAAAACAAAAGCAATCATGCACCCAATAATAAATGGCATTAAAACTGATAGTAATTTACTTAACAAAGATAATACTATTTGATAATGATTCAAAATCCAATATGCAATAATGGCAATTATGACAAGTTTTAATGTTTTCTTATAATCTATTTCTATTTTATTCATAAAGCCCTCCCGATTTTTAGATAATTTTATTTTATCATTATTACTATAATATGAACAGTTAATAAAATGGTTATTATTACGATAAAGCATTGCAATTTTAAACACTTTAGTTTATTATAATGATAATTTAATGTTACTTTAAGGGGGAATTTTAGATGAAAGAAAAAGTTATTCTTGCTTACTCTGGCGGATTAGACACAACTGCAATTATTCCTTGGTTAAAAGAAAATTATGACTATGAAGTAATCTGCTGTTGTATCGACGTTGGACAAGGCGATGAATTAGACGGCCTTGAAGAACGAGCAAAAGCTTGTGGCGCAACTAAATTATATGTAAAACATGTAGTTGATGAATATGTTAAAGACTATATTATGCCTACTGTTCAAGCTGATGCTGTCTTCGAATATAAATACTTATTAGGAACTGCTACTGCAAGACCTTTAATTGCTAAAGTATTAGTAGATGTAGCTAGACAAGAAGGGGCTACTGCAATTTGTCATGGGGCTACTGGTAAAGGAAATGACCAGATTCGTTTTGAACTTGGTATCAAAGCCTTAGCACCTGATTTAAAAATCATTGCTGCTTGGCGTGATCCAAAATGGACAATGGATTCTAGAGAATCTGAAATTGAATATTGTAAAGAACATGGTATTGATTTACCATTCTCAGCTGATTCAAGTTATTCACGTGATCGTAATATTTGGCATATTTCTCATGAAGGATTAGAACTTGAAAATCCTGAAAATACACCAAATTATGACCATTTATTAGTTTTATCTAATTCACCAGAAAAAGCACCTGATGAAGCAGAACATGTCGTACTTGAATGGGAAAAAGGGGTCCCAGTTAAAATTAACGGTAAAGCTAAATCACTAACTGCTATTTTAGAAGAATTAAATGAATTAGGTGGAAAACATGGAATTGGTATTGTAGATATCGTTGAAAACCGTGTTGTTGGTATGAAATCTCGTGGTGTTTATGAAACTCCAGGGGGAACTATTTTAATGGAAGCTCATCGCCAATTAGAAGAATTAGTTCTTGATCGTGAAACTTTAAAATATAAACGCTTGGTATCTGTAGAGTTTGCAGAATTAGTTTATGGTGCTAAATGGTTTTCACCACTTAGAGAAGCTTTAACTGCTTTTGTTGATAAAACTCAAGAAGTTGTTAGCGGAACAACTAAATTTAGATTATATAAAGGTAATATTATTAAAGAAGGTACTACTTCACCATATTCATTATATGATGAAGATATCGCAAGCTTTGCTACTGGTGATTTATATGATCATCATGATGCTGAAGGATTCATTACTTTATATGGACTTTCAACTAAAGTTAGAGCAATGAAATTAAATAATAAAAAATAAAAAGGGCTAATGCCCTTTTATTATAAGGAGGAAATTTATGAATCTATGGGGTGGACGTTTTACTAAACCTACCAATCAATTAGTCTATGACTTTAATGCATCAATCAGTTTTGATCAAACATTCTATCGTCAAGATATTCAAGGTAGTATCGCTCATGTTAAGATGCTTGCCAAACAAGGGATTTTAACTAAAGAAGAAGGTCAACAAATTGAAACAGCATTACAACAGATTTTAGCTGATATTGAAAATGGCACATTAAAAATCGACAATACTCAAGAAGATATTCACAGTTTTGTAGAATCAACTTTAATTGATCGTATTGGTGATACTGGTAAAAAATTACATACTGGTCGTAGTCGTAACGACCAGGTGGCTTTGGATATGCGTTTATATACCCGCGATCAAATTTTGATGTTAAATACTTTAATTCATGATTTATTAATTACTATTAATGACATCATGAAAGAACATATCGATACAATAATGCCTGGCTTTACTCATTTACAAAAAGCCCAGCCAATTACTTTAGCTCATCATATGGGCGCATATTTTGAAATGTTTAAACGTGATAGCAGTCGTTTAGAAGATATATATAAACGCATGAATGTCTGTCCATTAGGATCTGGAGCCTTAGCAGGAACAACTTATCCTCTAGATCGCGAATATACTGCTGAATTATTAGGATTTGACGGTCCATGTTTAAATAGTATTGATGGCGTAAGTGATCGTGATTATTTAATCGAATTATTAAGTGCCATAGCGACAATGATGATGCACATGTCAAGAATTAGTGAAGAAATAATTATCTGGAATACTAATGAATATCAATTTGTTGAACTAGATGATACTTTTTCAACTGGATCTTCAATCATGCCACAGAAAAAAAATCCTGATATTGCTGAATTAATCAGAGGAAAAACTGGACGTGTTTATGGTGCTTTAACTAGCTTACTTACAACAATGAAGGGTCTACCACTTGCATATAATAAAGATATGCAAGAAGATAAAGAGTTATTTTTCGACGCCCTAACAACTACTAAAGGATGTTTACAATTATTAAATGATATGTTAAAAACAACTACATTTAATAAAACAAAAATGCGTAAATCAGCTACTGGTGGTTTCACTAATGCTACTGATGCCGCTGATTATTTAGTTAATAAAGGCGTTCCATTTAGAGATGCTCATGGTATTATTGGTAAATTAGTTTTATATGCCATTGAACAAAATAAAGATTTAGATGATTTAACTATTGATGAATTTAAAGCTATTTGCGATGTATTTGATGAAGATATTTATGAAGCAATAAGCGTTGAAACTTGTGTTAATAAACGAAATACAATCGGTGCCCCAGGAATTGAGGCTATGAAAAAAGTAATTGCTTTAAATGAACAATTTTTAGCTGAATTTGCAAGCAAATAGGTCAAGAAATATTTCTTGACCTATTTTTTTAATCGATATTCTTTACCAATAATTAAACACTTTGAATTTCGACTATGTCCAATATCATCCGTTTTAGCAATCGCTAGATTTTTATCATCAATAATTCTAGTTGCTAAAGCTACAATATCGGGATATTCATTATTTCTTTCCATCTCTGTAAAGGTTCCTAATAACAATCCTGAAATTTTTTGAAAAACTCCCATTTGTTTTAGCTGGGTTAAATAAGTAGTCATTAACGCAACATCTCCACTATAACTTTCTAAAAATAAAATTCGATTAGAAAAATCCGGTAAATACTTAGTTCCAGCCAGCTTTAAAAAACAGCGAATATTACCACCAATTACAACTCCTGACATCTGGGTCTGCTGAATAAAACGATATGAAAAATCATATAAATCATTTTGATTTAAAAATACACTATTATTAAAATCATCATATTGCTGTTTTAAAAGAATATTTCTAATTTGATACAAATATTCACATTGACCAGTTTGATGATATAAAGCATTAATAACAGTTGTTAAATCACTATAACCCCAGAATGGTTTCGGGTTTCTTTTAATCAAATCATAGTCAAGTAAATCCAGTATTTCATTTGCAATATTTCCCCCAGAAACATCAAATATCGCTTTGATTTCATTATCATTATAACTATCCATAAGCACTTTAGCACGATTTTTAGCATCAGTGGCAAACACTGATTCTTGCCGGTAAAGATATGGACTTAACACCGGTATTAATCCAGCTTTTTTTAAAATCATATATAAGTTTTCAATCTGCTTGCTTTGGCTATCTAAAAGGCCATTAGAACAGGTAATTATACTTATTTTATCACCTTGTTGTAACATTTTATCCACCTGCCTTGAACCTTTATTATAGCATAAAAACTAATTTTTTAAGATTATATTAACTAGTAAAAATTTGATTCAATTTTTCAATTGCCTGATCATCACCAAAAGCTAAAATATTCTGTCCCGCTTCAATTACTGTATCACCATGAGGAATTAATAATTCATCTTCTTGATAGATAGCGATCAATAAAGCGTTATTAGGCATATCAAGTTGAGATACTGTTTTTCCAACATAACTAGAATGATAATCTACTCGAATACGTACAATTGAATAATCACCTTTTGATAATTTTAATAAAGTCATTAAAGATTGATAATTCATTTCATCAGCAATCATATGACCAATAATATCTGCTTGATTAATCTTAGTATCAATTCCCATTCCTGAGTTAAATAACCAGACATTTTTAGGATTATTAACACGTCCAATTACTCGTGGTACATCGTATTCAAATTTAGAAACCATTGCTGCTGTTAAATTTATTTCATCAAGACCAGTAACACAGACCAAAGCATCACATTCTCTAATACCAGCTTTTTCTAAAACATCAACATCGGTACCATCACCAATAACTAGTAATTCTTCTGGTAGATTATAGTTTTTAAAATTTTCAATTGATTTAGGACGATTTTCAATTACTTTAACATCATGATTTTCATATAGCAAACCAGCAATATAAGTTCCTACCTGGCCACCACCTATAATAATTACTCTCATATTATCCTCCATAATTATAAAATAACTTGTTTAAATTCATTAATTGATTCTTCTAATACAGTAAAATAGACAACATCATTTTCCATAATTTTAGTATCTTTTAAAGGAATCATAGTTGTTCCATAGCGTTCAATAGCAATTACTTCAAATTCGCCATGACTAGTAATTTCTAAAACTGTTTTACCAATCATTGATAAACCAGCTTTGATTTTTACAACTCTAATTTCACTATCATCACCGATTTTTTTAATTACCTGCAAACGACTAGTATCAATATAATCCATAATTCTTTCAACGCCTAATCCTGTTACTGAAATAATGTGGATTCCCATTGATCTAAAAATTCGAGCTTTTTTATTATCATACATACGGGCAATTACATTAGGAACATGATAAATATTATGAGCAATATGACTTACTACTGCATTTACTGCATCACTGCTTGAACAGCTAACTAAAGTATCTGCTGTTTTAATACCCGCTTTTTCTAAAATATCTTTGTCATAACCAATACCTAAAATAGTTTTCCCAGTAAAGTTATCATCTAAATTATTAAACGTTTCCTGACGGTTATCAATAATAACAACATCATGATTTAATCCATTTAAATATTTCGCTAAACGGGTTCCAAAATTCCCACAGCCAACAATTATTATTTTCATATTCTTCTCCTTTATTTTTTTCTTTTTCTCACAATTTTCTTTCTTAATTCTTCAATTCCAAATAGAATAAATGGAATTGGGATTAAATATAACCATTCATAAATTCCTAGTGGTGCTGTACCAAAAACACCATTAAAAAAAGGCACATAAACAATTAATAGTAAAATTACTATTTCAGCTACAAAACCAAGATTTATATAATGGTTAGAAAAAATACCCCGCTTTAAAACTGACTCTGTTTCAGTACGATTGTTTAAAGCCATTGCAATTTGTCCAAAAACAACACCTGCTAACATCATTGTCGTTGCTTTTTGATAAACGAAAGTTCCTTCAGGAGCCAATGAAATATTTGGCCAGCCATATAAGTAATTGACTAAGAAATAACCACCTAAAGCAAATACAGTAAGCAATAATCCATACCAAAGAAATCCTCTAATAATTACTGATTTATTTAATAACCGCTCATCTAATGAACGTGGTGGCTGATTCATGATATTATCTTCACCATGCTCTGCACCTAGTCCTAAAGCAGGAACCATGTCAGTACCAATATCAATCGTTAAAATCTGCATGATCGTTAATGGTAAAGGAACTAAACCACCAGAAAATAGATATAACGCAGGAGCAGCAGCTTCTGGCGTGTTACTATCGAAAATATAACGTAAGAATTTTCTAATATTATTATATACCGTCCGTCCTTCTTTAATAGCACTAACAATTGAAGCAAAGTTATCATCTGTTAAAATCATATCAGCTGCTTCTTTAGCTACATCTGTACCAGAAATACCCATTGCAACACCAATATCAGCTTTCTTTAATGCTGGTGAATCGTTAACTCCATCACCAGTTACCGCAACAATATTTCCTAATTCCTGTAAGGCACAAACAATTCGATATTTTTGATCTGGAGCCATACGTGCAAATACAACTTCACCTTTTAATACTTCTTTTAACTGGTCATCATCCATTTTTGCAAGTTCAACACCAGAAATAATTTTAGCATCTTCACTTTGAATAATCCCAATTTTACGAGCAATACTTTCTGCTGTTAATCCATAGTCACCAGTTATCATAATAATCTTGATTCCAGCACTACGGCATAACGCAACTGCTTCTTTAACCTCTTTGCGAGGTGGATCTTGCATCGCAACTAACCCAAGAAATGTTAAATCACGTTCAATATTTTCTGGGGTATATTCCCTAATTGCACTTGGCAAACTTGGATCATTGTGTGATAAAGATCGATAGGCAACCGCTAATACCCTTAAACCTTGTTTAGCGTATAAATCATTAGCTGCCATAATTTTTTGACGATCATCTTCACTTATTTGATTAGCTTTACCACCACTATAATATTTATTACAAAGTTCCATCACTTCTTTTGGAGACCCTTTAATAAAAGCAATACGGTTACTTCCTTCAAATGGTTCCTTTAATTGATGAATTGTTGTCATTCTCTTACGATTTGACTCAAATGGCAACTCTAAAATTCGAGGATACTCTTGATTTAACTTTTTATAGTCAATGCCACCTTTTTTAGCGACAACACCCAAACATGCTTCTGTAGGATCACCTAAAACAGTATAACGAGCATTAGCACTGTTTTTACTTGGTGGTACCAACTTAGCATTTGAACATAATGCAGCTCCACTTAATAATAATCTTAAAGTGTTACTTTTATTAACTGTGATGATATTATCACCATCATGAATATTACCTTCACTACTATATCCTTCACCACTAACATCTAATTTGCTTTCAAACGTCCATAAATGATTAACCGTCATTTCATTTTGAGTTAAAGTACCGGTCTTATCTGAACAAATCACATTGGTACAACCTAAAGTTTCTACTGCTGATAATTTTTTAACTAAAGCATTTTCTTTAGCCATTCTTTGAACTGAAAGTGCTAGTGATAAAGTTACCGCTGGTAAAAGACCCTCAGGAATAAAAGCTACGACCATTCCTAAAGCAAAAATAAATGATTCCATGATTGGATCTTGGATAATGAAAACAGCAATCAACATAAATGCAATCCCAACACTTAAAGCAATTGCAGCAATCTGTTTAGTTAAAATATTAAGTTCTTTTTGTAATGGGGATAATGTCTTTTTAGTATTTTGTGTTAAATCGGCAATCTTACCAAATTCAGTTGCCATACCAGTTTTAACTACAACACAATGACAAGTTCCTGAAGAAACAGTCGTTCCTGTAAAAATCATATTTGCAGCTTCAAGATAACTAGTTTCTTCTTTTAAAGCTTCATAATTTTTTCGAATCGGATTACTTTCACCGGTTAAAGTTGATTGGTCAACTTTAAAATCACTACAACGTAAAATTCTAGCGTCACCACTAATCCGATCCCCTTCTTCTAAAATCATAATATCGCCAGGGACAATATCCTCCGCTAATATTTTTACCTCTTGATTATTTCTAACTACCCTTGCATATGAAGGCATCATTTTTTGCAAAGCACCAGTAGCCTTTTCTGCTTTAAATTCTTGGAAAAATGAAAAAAAGCCGTTTATTAAATTGACACAGAAAATAGATATCCCAAGTTCAACACTACCAGATATAATTGCAATGATTCCACCACACCATAAAAGCAGTGCCATCAAACTTGTAAAGTTCGATATAAACTTTTTAAATAATGAATCCTGCTTTTTCTTGGTGATTACATTTTTACCATATTTTTCTAATCGTTGACTTACTTGAATATCTGACAATCCTTCCATACTAGTTTCCATTGACTTGTATGCTTCGACCGGTGTCATGTAAATAATTTGGCTTTCAACTAATTCGTCTTTTTTATTTAAAACCATATAAAACTCTCCTAATTACTATAATAACTAAATAAATATTTAAAAATTTCTAACTTAAATTACCACTAAATAAAATTCTTCCCCCTTTCAAGGTCTGTCAAAGATAAAAGATTTAACATAAATTCTTTTACTAATAGTAATTTACCTGTAACTTTAAATACCGTTATTTAAGTAATCTTACATTGAATAAATAAAGCAATCGCTTTATGACAGACTCCACCACTTATTCAACGAACCATATCTTAGCACGCAAGATATTAAGAATGTATAAAGATTGAAACTTTAATATTAAAAAAGTACTAACATTTTGTTAGCACTAAAGATCTTTAATTACTTGTTGAAATTTCTTTCCAACAGGAATAGTTATCCCATTTTCTAATTTCAATTCACGATTATTTTTTTGTTTTAAATAATGCTTATTAACTAAATATGACTTATGAACCTGAATAAAACCATATGGTTTTAACTTTTCTAACGTTGTAGAGAGCTTTTCTCTTACTCGCACATTAGCACTTTTACTATGAATAATTAAATAATGAGCAAAAGATTCAATATATACAATATTATCAATTTTCATTCTTACCGTTTGATAGCTTGATTTAAAATCAATATATGACTCTAATCCTTGCTTAAAATATTCTAACTGACCTCTAATAAAATCAATATCTTCTTGCAAATGATCCTTACGAATAAATGCTAGCGGTTTATACTCTAATAATTCAAACATATACTTACCATCACTAACCATAAAAACAAGTCCCTGATAATTAGCTAAATTAGAAATTCCATCAATATTATCATCTATTTCTTTTATTATAATACAATTATTATCTACCATTTCTTCATCGATAAACTCAACAGTTTCTAAACTATTTTTAAGTAATGATTTCAACATTTCATTACTTTCCTTTTGACAAACTAACAATACCTTTAACACTTTTTCAAATCCTCAATTTCTTTAATATGCAAATAGAAACTGTTTTTATCATTTAAAACACTTCTTAAATTAAATTTATCAACAATTATTACCCCATTTTCCTCTAATAATGAAAATGCCTGTTCAAATCTTCCTTTTTTCATATCATCAATACCTGCTGGTAAAACAGAAAACAAACTACCATCTTTTAATAAAAATGTCATTTTTAACTGATAACCAGCTTGTCCATAAAGCATCGTAAAACGTACATAAGATAATTGTACACTATAAATTTCACTAGTTTTTATTTCCAAATTACACAAATCAGGTTTTTTCATTATTATCATAATAGCTCGATACCACTTTTGTAAATAACTACCAGCTCGATAATGACATACCTTTTCATTAGAAAACTCTAAATACTCATTTGCTCCAAAAAGTGGAGTTACTAATAACACAACTACTATAAAAATAATCAATGATACTAACAAATTAACTCTAGAATCACTAATAAAATAACGTCCAACCAAATTATAAAATCCAACAGCTCCCATCAAGCCAAATATGCTCCATTCTACATATCCCGCTAAAATAGTTTTGATTCCAATCCTTTCACCAATAATAACTTTTTCTTTCATCCTAAATCCCTCCTTACACCTTCATTATATTCATTAAAAAACTAAAGAAAATGACTTAGGCATAAACGGCGATTTTGATGACATCAACGTTATAAAAAATTAAATACATTAATTTTCATCATCTTTTTTAAACCTAGAAAAAAGAGAATCGGTATTTCTTGGATTATCTAAATGATATTTTTTAGCCCACTTTTTAAAATGAATATCTAAATACTTATTTAACGCTACTGCATCTTTATTTTGATAAAGAGTTACTAAATCTAATGGATCATTTATTTTTAAATTATTCTTTTTAAAATATTTGAATAACATAACTATACTATCATTATTCAATATTTGAAATGAATAGGTATCATAACTAGTACGAATATCAATATCAACATAATAATTTAAATAAACCCGAATAATATCTAACGGTCTTAATTCACTACACATTGATAAATCAATTTCTTTTATTTCATCAATCATGATCTTTATACCGTTATAATCGATACTACGTTGATTACAAAATAATGTTTCTTTATCAACCCAATTAGTAATTGATTGATTATTAAAACTAACTTTAACCCGATTTCTTTTTATATAATCATTGATCTTTTGATCAATATTATCTAATTCTATTTTATTATGTTCAATAAATTCTTTTTTCTTTTCTAAAGCCTCTCTAATTGAAAGTTTATTATCCAATATTAACTTTATTTCATCAATTGATATCTCCATTTCTCGTAACAGCTTAATTAACTTTAAAATTTCAATATTATTTTGACTATAATTACGATAATTATTATCATCCCTTGCTACTGTAATCAATCCCTCTTTTTCATAATACAATAAAGTCTGTTTAGGAATTCCTACCATTAATTCTACATCATGTGCTTTCATAATATTCATCTCCTTTAACCATATTTAACACTATATAGTAACTATATCGTCAATAGTTTTTCATGTTATTTTTTTATTTCTTACAATTTTCTTAAATATTTTTTAATTATTTGTATTTTTTAGTAAATTAAGCTAAGATGAAATCGAGGTGGTATTATGGCTTATAATATTTTAGTTGTTGATGATGAACAGTCTATTGCTGACTTAATTGAATTATATTTACAAAACGAAGGTTATCAGGTGTATAAATATTATCATGGTAAAAAGGCATTAGATAGTTTAGATAAAAATCACTACGATTTAGCTATTCTTGATGTGATGATGCCTGATTTAGATGGGTTTAGTTTATTAAAAGAAATACGACAAAAATATTTTTTCCCAGTTATTATGTTAACGGCTAAGAGTAATGATATGGATAAAATCAACGGTTTAACATTAGGTGCTGATGACTATCTAACTAAACCATTTAATCCATTAGAATTAGTTGCCCGTATCAAAACTCAAATTCGTCGTTATACGCGCTATAATACAAATGATATATCTACTAATCAGCAAATATATGATTTTAATGGGTTGATGATCAATAATGATACTCATAAATGTACTCTTTATGATCAACCGTTAAATTTAACACCAATTGAATTTTCCATTTTATGGTATTTATGTTCAAAACGTGGCACTGTAGTAAGTTCTGAAGAGTTATTTGAAGCTGTTTGGCAAGAGAAATATTTAGATAACAATAATACTGTAATGGCTCATGTTGCAAGACTACGCGAAAAAATGCACGAGAATGCACGTAAACCAAAGTTTGTAAAAACTGTATGGGGTGTTGGATACACAATTGAATAATTCTCATTTTAAACAAAGTTTAACTGCTAGTCTAATCAAAAAAATAGCTATTACTGTAAGTATTACATCCATCGCTTTTATTATTTTATTATTATATTCTTATGAAGTATATCACTTATATATTTGGCAGGAATATGATTTAGTCTATCAATTAGCTCAAGTAATTAAAGATAATTTAGTCACTATTTTTATTACTATGATTGCTGTTGATGCCATCATTATCTTTTCATTTCGTTATCGTGAATCAATGCAATATATCGAAAAAATGCTTGAAGCTGGTAAAATATTAGTTGCTGATAATGATACTATGATCAAACTACCATATGAATTAAAAGAAATTGAAGATCAAATGAATCAAATCAAGCGTGAATCTTTACAAAACAAACACGCTATTAAACAAGCTGAACAACAAAAAAATGATTTGTTATTATATTTAGCCCATGATTTAAAAACACCACTAACATCAATCATTGGTTATCTTAACTTATTAGTTAATCAACCAGAGTTATCAGCTAAAGAACGAGCTGATTATACTAAAATTGCTTATGATAAAGCAATTCGCTTAGAAGAATTAATTGAAGAATTCTTTTCAATCGCTAAATATAATCTTAGTGATACAGTAATTGAAACAGAAACCGTTAATTTATCAATTATGTTGGCACAGATTTCATATGAATTTATGCCTTTATATCAAGAAAAAAATTTGAATTGCCTTACTCAAATTACTGAAAATTTAAAAGTCCAAATTGATATTAATCAATTTGAACGAGTTTTTGATAATCTAATTCGAAATGCCATAAATTATAGCATTGAAAATTCTGATATTATAATCGGTGCTAGACAGGAAAATGATGATATCATCATCACTGTTTCCAATGCAATTGATAAAAATAAAACCTATAACATTGACCACATTTTCGAACCATTTGTACGGCTTGATGAGTCTCGTAATAGTAAAACTGGTGGTTCTGGACTAGGTTTAGCAATAACAAAAAAAATTGTTGAATTACATCATGGTACTATAAGCGCTGCTATTGATGATGGTAGAATTACTTTTACTATCAAATTGCCTACTGTAAGATTTTTGTAAGAATTTCTTTAGAGAATAAAAAAACATTAACTATTCGACTTTGATATTATAATCATGTCGAATAGTTTTTTTGTTAGGAGGGAATAATTTGGAAAATAAAAAGAATAAACTATATCAAATACTTATATTTCTATGTTCAATCCTTTATCTAGCTTTATTGATAAAAATTATAATTTTAAAAAACGGAGCTATTTATCATAATAATATTAATTTGCAATTATTTTCTTTTCTTCGTGAATACCAGCATTTAGGATTGACATTTAATTTAATTGTTAATGTTATAGGTAACATTGTTCTATTTATCCCTTTAAGTATTATTCTAAAATATTATTTTAGTTTTTTAAGTAATGGGCATATTATTTTTATTGGAACATGTACTAGTTTATCGTTTGAACTAATCCAGTTAGCAACTAGATGGGGTATTTTTGATATCAATGATATTATTTTAAATGCTATTGGCTGTATCATCGGTATCTTGATTTATATAGTAATTAAAAAATTAAAAAGTTCTAATTTGGTTACAACTTTATTTTTATCTAGTTTTACTACAATGAGTATCTTATCTGTTTACACGTATTATCCACGTTTTATCATGATGTAAAGGAGCTTTATTATGACAGAGAAAACAAATTATAAAAATATCTTACTAATTATTTTAGCTTTGGGGGCAATCATCATTTATTCAATTATCACAAAATATTTCTCAATGAGTCTATGATCAAAAAAATTCCAGCGTTTATTGGGTTTATCGCTATATTATTGATTGGCTATTTATTTCTTCAAATAATCCCACCACTACTTTATCAAGATAATAACGATATAACTCAAACAACTGATTGTCCCCAATACATAATAGATTTTGTCGCTAAAAATCCACAAGCTAGCGAATTAAAAGATAACTATACTACCAAACAGAATGATGAACCTATCGAACTGGCAAGTCCTGATGGAATTCCTTTATATATCCAATGGGATTCACGCTGGGCTTTTAACAAATATGGTGATGAAATAATCGGTACTGCCGGATGTGGACCTACTTGTCTAGCTATGGTTAGTGTTGGTTTGACTGGCAACATCGAATATAATCCCCGTTATATTGCTAACTATGCACAAAATAATAATTATCTTGAAGGCAGTAAGACATCATGGTCTTTAATGCAGGAAGGTTGTCGTGATTTTGGTTTAAAAGCAACTCCAGTTACTTTAAATAAAGCTGCTATGATCAACGAACTTAATCAGGGACACCCAATTATTTGTAGTGTTCGTCCTGGAGATTTTACCGATACTGGTCATTTTATCGTTATTACTAAAGTTAAAGATAATAATTTTATCGTCAATGATCCAAATAGTCGTGAAAACAGCCAGCGACAATGGAGTTATGAACGATTATCATGGCAAATCAAAGCTATGTGGTCTTATTCTTTATTATAAAAAATACAGCATGTAATACATATCTTATCTACTTGACAAGGTATGTATTAATGCTGTATTTTAGTTTACTTTCCTTTTGCTTCAGTTCCATATTTTAAATGATATAATGCTTCCAATACTTCAAAAATATAAGTTATTGAAAACTTCCCAATCAATGAATGATGATCAGTGCCTACTTTTAAGATCATATCCACTTTATCACTATAGACAAAATCATCTAATTGCGAAATAACAATTTTATAGGCTGGACTTTTAGAAATAACTCTCATAACATCCGGATGATCAATCATAAATCCTCCGGCAATACTAGAAACAATAATAACATCGTTTTCATCTAAGCTTTCAATTATTACAACCTGCTGTTCTAATGGATACATTCCGCTACATTCTTTTCCTAAATATGATAATTCAATTTGCAGCTGCATTGATACTGATTGGGTAAAAAAATTACCAGCGAAACACACATTATTAGCTTCATGAATTTTATCAACAATAAAATCTAAGTCATCATATGAAACACTATCATATGTTTTTTGTAGATTATCTAAAATATTATCAAAATGAGCTTTAAAAACTTCTTTCCCTTTATGTAAATATTCCCTTTTTGGTAACTGATGATCAAACTGCAATCTTAAAGTATCACGATTAAAATAATTTAAATTCATCGTAACATCCATTTTAAAATCTGCAAAAGACTCATAATTCAATTTTCGACATAACCTGGATATCGTAGCAGTTGAAACAAAACATAAATCCGCAACATCTGTAATTGTACATTCAGGTATTAAATAAATATTTTGTAAGATCTTTCTAGCTGCATTAGCATAAACATCATTTACATTAGTTGTATTTATAAAATTAATTAAATTATAAAAAGCTCCCCTCATCATTCGCTCCCTCCTTTTTAATAACTGTAATTTTACCATCATTTAAACATAAACAATTTAACTGGCCATAAATACTGCCACAAGCCAATCCACCATCAATTCCGATTTTATTTTGATTAACTGTATCAAACCAGATATTAAAACTACGATCTTCATTTAATAAAACTGTCGGTGTATGACCAAAAATATATACTTTAGTTAAATCACCACGAGCATAATAGAAATCATTTCTAATCCATAATAAATCTTGAACCCGTTGTTTTTCTAGAGGATAACGTGGATTAATTCCGGCATGTACTAAAATAAATCTTTTTTTATTTACCGTTATTTCTAAATAATTTGGTAAATTGACTAAATATTCATAAAGCTGTTTTAAAAAAGCATCTCTAACTACTCGATAATCATCGTGGGTCAACTTATCTTTTTGTAAATAACTACGAATACTTTGCATTGTCGTATTACCGCCATTTGCCATCCATATTTTTAAAGCTTTACTAGGATAATCGAAATCATTATAATAAATACCATAATACAAAGCTTCTTGCATCATGTATTCATGGTTTCCTTTTAATAAAATTATATTATCATGTTTTTGAATATAAAATATAAGTTTTAATGTATCTGGCCCACGATCACAAATATCACCGATTATATATAATAAATCATCTTGATTAAAGTTAATTTTTTCTAATAATTTAATAAATAAATCATAATATCCATGGATATCACTTACTACATAGATTCTTTTTGACATTTTCTCACCTAACTATAATTGATATTTAAAATTATACAACTAATTATAGTAACTGTCATTGGTTTTAGTTTATGGTTTTTAATGAAAGCGGTTTCTATTTTGGAAAAAATCACATTTTTTCTTAATTTTTGTTTATACTTATTTTTAAAGGAGGGGTTAATATGGTTGATGAATTTTACTCAGATATCAATTTAGAATTGTTTTTTCAATGGATAGTTGGTAATCAAAATAAATATGATCAGAAAATGGAATGTTTTACTACTGATATTGATGATCGTGGTAAAAAAATTAATTTCATTTACCATAACATTAAAGGTGCCATTGTCATTTGGACTAGCGGAATTGTTGAAGAACAAATAGTCGATGAAGATGAAAATATGTTATTTTATCTCCATTATCAACTAGTAAATCTCTCACAAGGACAAAAATTATTTTATGATTTCTATGAAGCCTTAACAAAACATCAAAAACAATTTCCAGTAAAAATTGTTCTTTGTTGTTCTGGTGGTCTATCATCAACATTCTTTGCAACTAAACTTGCTGAATTAATCTCCTTGAAACATCTAAATTATGAAATCATTCCGATTGGTTTCTATCAGTTAGACAGCAGTTATTTAGACTGTGATGCCTTATATCTAGCACCACAGATTTCATTTTTAGAACCTAAAGCAATGAATATTGTCAAAAATAAAGTTCCTGTCCGCACTATTTCAGCTAGTATCTATGCAACGTATAATTATCGTGGTTTATTAGATATGATTACAAAAGAAGACTTCTCTAAATAATAATTGACTCCTCTAAAAAAGCGGAACGAAATAAACCTCCATTATTTGTATGTACAAATAACAGGGTTCATTTCAATGTCCCGCTTTTATTTTCCTAAAGTTGCTACCATAACTGCTTTAATAGTATGCATCCGGTTTTCAGCTTCATCAAATACTACCGAATTTTCACTTCTAAAGACTTCGTCTTCAACTTCACGAATATCGATACCTTGTTCATATTTTTCTTTAGCTAATGTTGTTTCAAAATCATGGAAAGATGGTAAACAATGCATAAATAAAGTATTAGGATTACCTGTCTTAGCCATCATTTCTCTAGTTACTTTATATGGTGTTAGCATTTTAACTCGTTTTGGATATAATTCTTCAGGTTCCCCCATTGATACCCAAATATCTGTATAAATAACATCAGCATCTTTAACAGCCTCATCGACATTATCACTAACTGTAAAAGATCCACCTGATTTTTTAGCTTCATTTTGACAATATGCCACTACTTCAGGATCCATTTCTAATTCTTTTGGACCTAATGCCACAAAATGCATTCCCATTTTAGCAGCACCATACATTAATCCATAACATACATTATTACGAATATCACCAGTAAAAACAAATTTTACTTCATTTAATGGTTTGTCTAAATGTTCTTCGATTGTTAAAAAGTCAGCTAATGTCTGTGTTGGATGATCAACATCAGTTAAACCATTCCATACTGGAATCTTTGAATGTTTAGCTAAAGCTTCAACAGTACTTTGCTCAAAACCTCTAAATTCAATTCCATCATACATTCTTCCTAATACTTTAGCTGTATCTTCAATTGATTCTTTTTTCCCCATTTGTGAATTACTTAAAAATGTTACATTAGCTCCTTCATCATGACCAGCTACTTCAAAGGCACATCTTGTTCTAGTTGATGTTTTTTCAAACAATAAAACAATATTTTTTCCTTTTAAACGATCCCCTAAACGTCCTTCTTTTTTTTCTTTTTTTAGCTGATGAGCTAAGTCTAGTAAATATCTAATTTCTTCTTTACTATAATCTTTTAAGGTTAAAAAACTTCTTCCGTGTAAATTCACTTTAAAACCTCCCTTGGCATTAATAATATTTTTAATTCTAGCAAAAAAATAAGCAATAATCAACTAATTGATTATTGCCGGTTTATCTTCTTCTTTTTCAAACATTTCCTTAATGTTATCTTTAGATTTAATTACCAATTCTCTAATTTGATGCAATGTTTCATCAGTAACTAGAATATCAAATGCTTCTTGAGCCGATGAAGCTTCCACTGCAATTGATAAATCTAGGCGAAAGAGTTTTTTATCATCCATGATAAGACCTCCTTTAATTTTCTAATAAATACTGTTTATATCTAACAATAAAACCAGGATGAGCAGATATTTTCATATAAATACTATTTTCTAAATACTCAGATTCTAACACTAAACAATGCTGATGTAAATACTTAAATACTTCACCATCTTGATATGGAATATTTAATTGATAAATAGCATAATCTTTAAAGAGGATAGCGCTGATGTTTTTTTCTAGCTGATCTAATCCAATATGCTCCTTAGCCGAAATAAATACGTATGGCTCCTTAGGAATAACTAAATCATATTTATTTAAATCAATTTTATTATAAGCATAAATCATCGGCGTATCCTTAATTCCTAATTCCTTTAATACCTGATTAGTAGTTTCAATACATTGGTCATAATTTTCATTAGAAGCATCAACAACATGGATCAATAAATCAGCTTCTAATACTTCTTCTAATGTTGAACGAAATGCATCAATCAATTGATGCGGTAAACGATTTATAAAACCAACTGTATCACTCATTAAACAAGGACATTTATTTATTTCAATATATCTAGTAGCAGTCTGTAAAGTTGCAAATAACATATTTTTCTGTAAAACATGTTTTGATGAATTATTACAAAAAGCATTCAATAATGTACTTTTACCACTATTTGTATAACCAACTAATGCAATTACTGGTAGTTCATTATCTTTTCTTTTTCGTCTTTGAGTTTGACGCTGTTTGACAATTTTAGCTAATTGTCGTTTAGCTTGTGTAATCTGATTGGCAATCAAACGGCGATCTAATTCAATCTGCTTTTCACCACTACCTCGAAATCCAGAACCACCTTGTTGACTATATAAATGTTCTTTCATTCCCGCAAGACGTGGTAATAAATATTGTCCTTTAGCGATTTCAACTTGAAGTTTAGCTTCTTTACTTTGAGCCCGAACTTCAAAGATCCTTAAAATCAAATCAGTTCGATCAGTTACTTCAATATCTAAAATATCCGTTAAATTTTTAACTTGAAGTGGTGAAAGCTCCTCATCAAAAATAACTATATCAATATCATCTAAATCATTTTTGATTTCTTGGACTTTTCCAGTTCCAAGATATAAAGAAGGATTAATTTTATCTAAATTTTGAACAACTTTTTTAGCTACCTCGATATTACAAGCTTTACATAATTCGACTAGCTCGTCTAAAGACTTATCGATATCATAGCTCATATTATAATATTTTACACCTACAATTAATGCCTTCATTATTTCACCCTACTATATTTTACATTATCAAAATCAAGAAGGAAAGCTTATGAAAAAAATTAATTACTATTTTACTTTGATTTTAGTTGCTTTTATTACTTTATTTTCTTTTTTTAATATGTTCCAAATTGTCGCACTATCAAATAACGTAATTAAAATTGTTATCAATAATCTACTACCTTCATTATTACCATTTATGATTCTTATTTCCTTATGCCTTTTACTTGGCTTATTGAACTTCTTTAGTTATATAATTCAATGGTTTTTTAAACCATTATTTAAATTATCACCAATCATGTCTTCAATATACTTTATTTCTTTTTTTTGTGGTTATCCAACCAATGTAAAAATGATCAAAGAAGCCTATGAACTAAAATACATTAATCTTCAAGAACTGCAGCATTTATTATCCATTGCTTCTTTTGCCTCTATTTCTTTTATCTTTGTATCTTTAAATTTAGAAATACCACTAGTTATTTATATCTGTCATTTAATACCTAGTATAATAAAAGCCCTATGCTATCGTCAACATTATTCTTTTTTAAGTTTACAAGAAGCAATCGCTAAAATAAAACAACCGCATTTAAATTTCGTCGATGCCCTAAAAAAAAGTATCTTATCATCATGTTATGCATTTATTTTTATTTTAGGATACATGTTAGTATTTCAATTTATAGGTTATGCAATTAGTCACTTTATCAATGATTCCTTTATCAATGCTGTTATTTTAGGAGTTTTAGAATTTAGCTCCGGCAGTCTAGGCTTATTACAATTTGAACATACGCCATTAGTCTATAGTTTGATTTGTTTTAATTTATCATTTAGCGGGTTAAGTGTAATGATGCAAACTGATAATTTATTAGATGGAATCGATTATAGTTTTAAAAAATATTTCCTAGCTCGTTTATACCATGGTATTTTTTCGTTTATACTTTGTTATTTATATTTGAGTATTTGATATAATTTTATCAAATTACTTTATTATATATCAGAAAAATTGACTTATATTTTCATTTTTGATAAAAGCAATTATTTTATTTGTGAAATTTAGTATAATGGATACAGCGAGGTGGAATTATGGAAAATAGTTATAAAGTAATTATTATGGATGTTGATGGCACTTTAACAAATAGTGAAAAAATTGTTACGCCAAAAACAAAAGAAGCATTAATTAAAGCAGAAGAAAAAGGAATTAAATTGATTTTGGCTTCAGGACGGCCAACTTCAGGATTAGTTGATTTAGGAAAAGAACTAGAAATGGATCGTTATCATGGTTTATTTGTTTGTTATAACGGAAGTAAGGTCGTTGATTGTCAGACAATGGAAACATTGTTTAATCAGCCATTATCAGTTGCTGAAGGTAAAGCAGTCTTAGAACATATGAAAAAATTTGATCGAGTTCGTCCAATGATTGATAAAGGTGAATATATGTATGTAACAAATGTATATGACAATTATATCAATTTTAATGGTAAACCATTCAATGTTTTTGAATATGAATCACGTGGTGGTAAATATAAATTATGTGAAGTAGATGATTTAGCTAAGTTCGCTGATTTTGAAATTAATAAAATTTTAACTACAAGCGACCCTGAATATTTACAAGCTAATTATCAAGAAATGATGGCACCATTTAAAGATACTCTAAGCTGTATGTTTACTGGTCCTTTCTATTTTGAATTTACTGCTCAAGGAATTGATAAAGCTAAAGCATTAGATGCAGTTTTAAAACCAATGGGTTATAAACAAGAAGAAATGATTGCTTTTGGTGATGGTCAAAACGATGCCTCTATGGTTAAATATGCTGGTTTAGGTGTTGCAATGGCTAACGCTGTTGATGAATTAAAAGAAATCAGCCAATATATCACTGGTTCAAATGATGAAGATGGTATTGCTGATGCATTATATAAATTTATCCCAGAATTAAATGATTAAAATAAAGCCGGATTAAAGACTATTTGATATAGTTTTTGATCCTGTTTTTATTTTTGAAAGCATTATTATATACATAAAGTTGTATTATAATGCTTATTTATGTAAAATATAAACGAACGAAAGGAGCAAAATAAGTATCTTTTCTTAGACATTACTATTTTTCAAATGGGTTATTTATAAATTTAATAAAATAAACATTAATATTAATATCTTTTTTAAAATTGATTAAAGTTTCTAACTTATGCAAAACAGTTGACTAAACCAACAAAAGAATATATTATAATAGTAACCATTACTATTTATGTAAAGGAGGTAACAATGCCAAAAACTAGATATTCCAAGCAACGTGAACTTATCTACAACAATTTAATTGCAAGACATGACCACCCAACTGCTGAAGCAATTTATAGTGATTTAAAAAAGGATCACCCTGAATTAAGTTTAGGTACCGTATATAGAAACCTTAACTTTTTAGCGGATGCCCAAATGATCAGAAAACTTGATGTTGGCCAAAACATAGTCCATTTCGACGGGGACTTAAGTGACCATTATCATTTTATCTGCAATAATTGTAAAAAAGTTTTTGATATTAATTACCAGGATGAAAAAATTAGTAATGTTGTAAAACAACAAACAAACCATCGAATTGAAAAAATAGAAATTGTTTTCAGCGGTACATGTGAATGTTGTTTAAAAAAAGAAAATTAGGATATGGAGGAAAATTTACTTATGACACTTAAAGGAACAAAAACTGCAAATAATTTAATGCATGCTTTTGCAGGAGAAAGCCAAGCTCGTAATCGTTACACTTACTATGCTTCAATCGCTAAAAAAGAAGGATATGTACAGATTCAAAATATCTTCTTAGAAACAGCAAATCAAGAAAAAGAACATGCTAAAAGATTAATGAAATTCTTAAATAAAGATTTAGCTGGTGAAACAGTATATACTGAAGGAAATTTCCCAGTATTACTTGGAAACACTGCTGAAAATTTAAAAGCAGCTGCTGCTGGTGAAAACGAAGAATATAGCGAAATGTATCCAAGCTTTGCTAAAACTGCTCGTGAAGAAGGATTTGAAGAAATCGCTTCTGTTTTAGATAGTATTGCAATTGCTGAAAAACATCATGAAGCTAGATATTTAAAATTATTAGAAGCTTTAGAAAATGGTACTACTTTCAAACGTGAAGCACCAGTAGTATGGAAATGTAATAACTGTGGATTCATCTATGAAGGTTTAGAAGCACCTGAAAGATGTCCAGCTTGTGATCATCCTCAAGCACATTTTGAAGTTAATACTTTCTTTTTAGGGTAATAACTATAATGGCTAAATAAACGGTCTTTGTAAAATAAGCTATCATTAATAATGATTGTCCTATTTTACAGGACCTTTTTTCTTTACTAAAATTATGTATAATATTAGTAAAGAAATTCATTTTTATTAGGAGGAAAAAATGAGTAAGTTTGAAAATGACGCTCAAGAATTATTAAAATATATTGGTGGAACAGCAAATATTCGTGCTGTAACCCATTGTGTAACTAGGATGCGTTTTGTCTTGATTGATTCAAGTGTTGCTGATATCTCTAAAATTGAATCTATTCCATCTGTTAAGGGGACATTTAATCAATCTGGACAATTTCAAGTAATTATTGGTAATGAAGTAGCTAATTTCTATAATGATTTTATTAAAATAAGTAATATTTAAAAAAATGACCAGGAAACAATAAAAAATAATGATTCTAAACAAAACCATATTCAAAGAATAGTTGCGATACTAGGTGAAATCTTTGCCCCATTAATTCCGGCTTTAATTTGTGGTGGTTTAATTTTAGGTTTTAGAAACATTATTAGTGAAATTAATTTTTTTAATAATGGCACTCAAAGCTTAACAGATATTTATCCATTTTTAGCTAGCTTTGATCATTTTCTATGGTTAATTAGTGAAGCAATATTCCCATTACTTCCAGTAGGAATTGTCTGGTCAATAACTAAAAAAATGGAAACCACACAAATATTAGGAATTATATTAGGTCTAACTTTAGTTATACCACAGTCAATTTCTAGCTTGGAATTAGGAGTTGTTCAAATTTCAATAACCGATTATCAAGGACAAATCGTTACGGCTATGCTAGCAGGTTTTATGCTGGTATTTATAGAAAAATCATTTAATAAAATTATTCCAAATGCTATTAAAATGATTATTGTTCCCTTTTGTTCTTTAATATTGACTGTATTTGTTACTTATGTAATTTTAGGTCCTATTGGTTTAATCATTGAAAGTATTATCGCAAATGTTGTTAATAGCGCTTTTACTTCAAACCTGGCAATAATTATTGCTGCCATAATTGGTTTTATTTATGTTCCTTTTGTCATGACGGGATTGCATCATTTAACAATCATCATTGATACTATTTTAACTACTACTTTTGGTGGTACTATTCTTTGGCCAATGATTGCTTTGTCTAATATAGCTCAGGCTTCTAGTGTATTAGCGATGTTTGTATTACAAAGAAATGACAAAAATGCTCGTAAAATAAATGCCCCTGCCTGTATTTCCTGTTATTTAGGTGTTAGTGAACCAGCTTTATTCGATGTAAATATTAAACATCATTTTCCATTAATTAGTGGTATGATTGGTTCAGCGATTGCAGCTGCAATCTCAGTTAGGTTTGGTATCCAGGCTTTCAGTATTGGAATTGGTGGACTACCAGCAATTATTTCAATCAAACCAGAATTCTGGGGTTATTATTTATTAGCGATGGCTGTTGCTATTGGTATCCCCTTTATTTTAACTTATGTATCTGGTAGAAAAAAATTAGCAACCCCTGCAAAATCAAATAAAGAAAAAGATTTTATTTGCCCAATGGCTGGCAATCTAATACCATTATCTAAAGTAGAAGATCAGGTATTTTCACAAGGCTTAATGGGTGATGGCTTTGCAGTAGAATTAAAAAACGGTGAAATTATTGCACCATTTAGTGGTGAAGTGATAATGACTTTTCCTACCAAACATGCTTATGGATTGAAACGTGATGATGGATTAGAAGTTTTAATTCATATTGGTATGGATACCGTCCAGTTAAATGGTAAGAGTTTTGAATCTTTCGTTAATCAAGGTGACTTTATTAAACAAGGACAAACTATCGCTAAAGTAGATCTTGAATATGTTTTATCACAAAAAAAATCGGTTGTTTCTCCGGTTGTATTTACTAGTGGCGAGCATATTGAATGTAATGAGCAATTTGTACAATTAAAACAAGAAAATATTTTTAAATGGAAAGGATAATAATAAAATGGCAAATTTTCAAGATAAAGTTGTATATCAAATTTATCCCAAATCATTTCAAGATAGTAATAATGATGGTTTTGGTGACATTAATGGAATTATTAAACATCTAGATTATTTAGAAAAACTAGGTGTTGATTATATTTGGTTAAATCCTATTTTTGTTTCACCGCAAAATGATAATGGTTATGATATTGAAGATTATTACGCTATTGATCCTAGCTATGGCACAATGGCTGATTTAGAAAAGTTGATCAGTGAGGCTAAAAAACATAATATCTACTTAATGTTCGATATGGTCTTTAATCATACTTCTACTAATAATCAATGGTTTAAAAAAGCATTAAATGGCGAACAAAAATACAAAGATTATTATATTTTCAAAAAAGGGAAAAATGGTAATCCGCCAACTAACTGGCAATCTAAATTTGGTGGTAATGCCTGGAAATATGTCGAAAAATTTGATGAATATTACTTACATTTATTTGATGAAACTCAGGCAGATTTGAACTGGAAAAATCCTGAAGTTAGAAAAGAAATGGCTAATATCGTTAATTTCTGGATTGAAAAAGGAATAAAAGGTTTTCGATTTGATGTCATTAATTTAATCGATAAAGAATCATTTGAAGATGATTATGAAGGAGTTGGAAAAAGATTCTATACAGATCGTCCTTTAGTTCATACATATCTTCAAGAATTAGCTCAAAATTCTTTTGGAAAATATGATGATATTATTACGGTTGGGGAAATGTCAGCAACATCAATAGATAATTGCGTTGGTTATACCAATCCTAATAATCATGAATTATCAATGGTATTTAGCTTCCATCATCTAAAAGTAGACTATAAAAATAAAGAAAAATGGACTTTAATGCCTTTTGATTTTCAAGAATTAAAACAATTATTAAATGATTGGCAACTAGGCATGCAAGAGGGTCATGGCTGGAACGCACTTTTTTGGTGCTGTCATGATCAGCCCCGAGTTCTTTCACGATTTGGGGATGATAAAAACTACCCTAAAGAATCAGCTAAAATGCTTGCAACAACAATTCATTTACTAAGAGGAACTCCTTATATCTATCAAGGAGAAGAAATTGGAATGACCAATGCCTACTTTGATAACATTGAACAATACCAAGATGTTGAAAGTTTAAATGCTTTTAAAATCTTAAAACAAAATGGCATGTCAGAAGATGAAATTTATCAAATCTTACAAAGTAAATCTAGAGATAATGCACGAACACCAATGCAATGGAATAATCACCGTTACGCTGGATTTTCTAATGTAGAACCATGGATTGCTGTCAATGAAAATTACCATGATATAAATGTTGAAAACAATTTAAAAGATTTAGATTCAGTGTTCTATTACTATCAAAAACTTATTAAATTACGTAAACAATATTCAGTTATCCTACAAGGTGCGTATGAGCCATTATTACTTGATCATCCTACTATTTTTGCTTATAAACGAATTGATCAAAATGATGAAATAATTGTCTATAATCATTTCTATGATGATAATCAATCAACAATTACTGTTGATGCTAGTCAATATGATATTTTACTTTCTAATGTTCAAAGAAACACATTAGAAGATACAATAATTTTAAAACCATATGAATCGTTAGTTTTAATCAAAAAATAATATATATCGATTATCAAGAGATTTTTTAGTGAAATAAGAAATCTCTTTTTTATTATAATTTAAAATTAGTAGTTTAATTTTAATAATTATTCAAAACTGTTGCTACCGATTAACAAATTTAACTGATATAATAATAGAAGATACAGTATTACCCTAACGACCTATTAACTATTATAACCCACTATACTTTATTGATCTTCGATTACCCTTTTTATAATTAAATAATTTAACTATTACATCTAGATAAATTTTTAGTTATAAATGGAGGGATAATATGATTGCCATCACCGATAATAGCGAATATTTTAATGTTGAAATAACCCAAGAATTATACGACTCAATAATTAAATTAATCAATTTTAAAAAGATAAGGTGTACTTGTGGTCAAAAAGGCACTTTAGTTAAAATTGGTACATATCCTCGTCATTATAAAATTCCCGATCGAAAAATCTGTATTCAAATTCAAAGAGTAATGTGTAAACATTGCGGTAGAACTCATGCAGTTCTTGTTCAAAATATGGTTCCTTCTTCAATGCTTTTAGTAGCTACACAAATCGAAATATTGAAATCATATTATAATCATTCATTAGTTGATTTTTTAGATCAGCATAGTGCCATTGATTTATCAAATATCTATTATGTAGTCAAGAATTATGAAAAGAAATGGAAAATCTATTTAGAAAGTGCAAATTTATCTTTAGAAAGTAATGAATCTAATATTGTAAATTATTTTCTTGATCATCATCATAGTCAATTTATGCAAATGAAAAGAAATATTAATATCATCAAATATTAAAATAGTGATTTGCTTTATTGCAGATCACTATTAGTTTCAATACCAATAATTCTTAACGTATTTTTATCAAATTGCCCATCATAAAATTTATCAATAACATGTTTAAAAACTTTGTTTTTACTTGCCACATAAAATAATGTCATTGATGATTGTAACTTTAAATTATCAGGATAACCTAAAATTATAACTGGATTATTATTTTTTAATTCTAATAATGCATTACTAATTTCGAATAATCTTTTATTTAAAATAGGATTTTGGAGATATTCTTTAGCCTCATCTAAAGAATCAATAGCATAATAAACTGCAGTTGAACTATGCCCCAATCCTTTAATCTGTGGAAAAATATACCACATCCAATGACTAACCTTGCAGCCATTTTTTATTTCTTTTAAAGCTTGATCATAGCTATTTTTTTGAGCATCAATAAAACGTTGTAAATCAGCCATTTAATCACCACCTATATTCATCATATCATAAATTTTAATTTATTTATTAAAATAGAGCTTAAAACTAAATACTACGATAGCAAAAAAATCTTTAATTCTTTTCATATTGCCACCTCCTGATAAAATTCTAGCGCATTATATCTAGTTATATCACTGTATTTAATGATAATATTCTTACAAATTTATGATAAAAGAAAACATTTTATAAATTGTTTTTCTTATTAATATAGATTAACAAAGAGGAATTAGTTATAACATTAAACTAATTCCTCTTTGCTTCATTAATTATTCTTTCTATTGTTATAGTAGTTGGTTTTCCATTTATATAACCTTCTTTTAAAGTTAAATCTTCAATCAGTTTATCAATAGTTTCCTTAATTTCATCTTCTTTTACTAATCCAACTATCTCCATTGCTTTTTTCAATGAAATATCTGTTTGTTCTAATAGACTTATTAATATTTCATATTTTTCTTTAGCGCGTCCTTCTAATATTCCTTCTTTTTTTCCTATTTGTCGTCCTAATGCTTGATTTTCAATTATTAATCCTTGCGCTAAGTTACACATATTTTCAACTCCTTTCTTTAGTTTATCACTCATTTTAAAACCATATTCTTTTTCTAAAATTCCCCTTATCTCTTGAACACTTCTTCCGCTCATTCCAAACAGTAACATCACTACTCTTAATAATTCATCATTCTGTTCATATTTTTGGCTTATTTCATGTTTACTGCTTGTATAAATCGTTGCTATCTTGATCTTATCATAGGCTTCTTTTTCTTTTAACGGTATTCCTGATTCCACCTTTTCTTGTAGACTATATATCCTGATCGTTCCATCATATTTTAATGGTGCTTGAGGCATTAACCAGATTGAATATGTCTTTTGCATCTTTTGATAATTATCACCATTGATTACTGTTTTAACTTGCTTAGATATCAGTCGGCTTGTATAAGCAATCCCTCTTGTTACTATCTTATAATCATTATAGATACTGTTTTGAGCTTCGATATTGATCTGCAGCTTACAGGCTTTTTGTTTATTTCTTTTAGGAACATCAAGTTCAAAATGGACATCAAATCTTAGTATTCCTTCTCCAGGAATGAATGATTCATTACTGCTGGTTTTAACTACTCGATTGCCTGGAAATACCGGTTCATGATTAATATTAGCTGGAATGATTTCCTGAATTTCCTCAATCGTAAAATCACGCAATTCATCAACGACATATTTTAAAATATGTGCTAATATCTGGGTATCACTAAGAAGAACTTTACAGGTTTCATCAAGCTTTACACTTTTAGAATCATTATTGATGATCGATTGATTAATAACTGTAGCTGTGTAATTATCCATAGACAGCACCACCAGTTACTAAAGATAAATAAGTTTGATTATAAAAAACATCTTATTGGCATATTTCATATTAACACTCCATTACTATAATATTTAAATAATTTTTATTGTTTAATATGCCAAAGTCATTTTAAAGATAGTTATATTATAACATATAAAATACTATTTTTTATCTCAAATTTATCTCATTTTTATAATGATAATTACTCATAAAATCTAACTAATATTTATATCATTATAGTAAAGTATTTTAAAACAAATCTGATTTTATTAAAAAATGGTCCTTGTAAAAAGGACCATTATAAATCAATATCAGCAACAATCTTTTTTTGTTGATAACGATAATACCCTAAACATATTATCGCTAAAAGGCATACAATAACTACAATTAACATAAAACAGTGCATAAAAAACGTTTCTGGTAAAATAGTAATAACCGGATCAGTTCGGTAATCAAAGATCCAATAATCATTTCTAAAAACTATCTGGTGAAAAAGTACAAATGCTCTTTCAAAGTCCAAAGCAGCTAAAAAGCCTAACACAGTTGGCACAATAATTGTAATTAAACCAGTTAATCGTAAAAAACGATATTCTTTTTCTTTAATCTTTTTAATTGTCATTGGAATTGAAATTAACCCACTGATAACCATCATTACTTGAATTGCTTCAAAAATACGTTTTACTTCTTCAAAATGAATTCGACCACTATCAGACATTACAAAATCTGGTAAATTCAATGTTCCTTGGTAAAAAATTGATTGATAATTAATTAATATCCGATAATTTTCTTTAATAGTCTCTGCATCTAAACCACTAATTTGATCAATATTTAAATAATTAATATCAAAATAATATAATGGTTTAAAAAACACTGTAAAAACAACCGCAAAACTAATGATAAAAATCATAAGCATAATCGCTAGAAAAATATCATTTTTTTTATAACTCATATAAGAACTCTTCACCTTTTTGAACTTCTACTTTAGAAAGCTGTGGATAATTTTGTTGTCTTAAAGCTTCATAAATACAAATCGCTGCACAATTAGATAAGTTTAAACTTCTAACTTTATCACTCATTGGAATTCTTAAACAACGATCTAGATTTTCTGTTAATATTTCTTTTGGAATTCCATCATGTTCATGACCGAAGAATAAGTAATGCTCTTTACTAGTATCGCTAAAATCCTGATCTGTAAAACATTGATGTGAATAACGTGTAAAGAAATAATATTCACCAGGATTTTTTTGTTTAAAATCTTCATAACTTTCATATACATGAAGATCTAAATCCTTAACATAATCTAATCCAGCTCGTTTCATTTTTTTATCATCTAAATCAAAACTCATTGGTTTAATAATATGTAAACTAGTATTAGTCGCTACACAAGTACGCATAATATTTCCGGTATTTTGAGGAATTGCCGGATGAACTAAAACTATATGATTCATTTAATCCATCTCCTTTAAAATTGCATATAATTTTTTCAACGCTTTTGCACGATGTGAATGTTTATTTTTTTCTTCCATTGACATCATAGCTGAAGTCATTTTACATGGTGGGAAATAAAAAATCGGATCGTAACCAAAACCATTTTCCCCTTCGATTTTATCATTGATTAACCCTTCCATTGTTTCTTCGATAATGATTGGTTCTTGACCAGGGATTACTAAAGCCATCGCACAAACAAAGCGAGCTGTTCGATCTTTATCTTTTAGCGCATCTATAATATATTGATTTTTAATATCATAACTTGTATCATGACCTAAAAAACGAGCTGAATAAACACCAGGCTGTTTATCAAGAGCGTCAACTTCTAAACCACTATCATCAGCTAATACTGGTTTATTAACAATTTTAGCAATTGTGCTAGCTTTTATTAAAGCATTTTCTTTAAAAGTTGTTCCTGTTTCTTCAATATCGATTTCTTCATTTAAAACATCTTTCATTGATAATACTTCAATATTAATATCTTTAAGCATTGCCCTAATTTCTTTTAATTTGCCTTGATTAGTCGATGCTACAATTAATTCTTTCATGACTATACCTCCATTTTTTATCGTGTTTATTATAGCACGATTATAGAGTAGTTTGCAGATTTTGAAAAAATAAATACTATTTTTTTATTCACGATATAATTTGATTATAGATATTGGAGGACTATAAAATGACTAAAAAAATAATTATAAACGCTGATGATTTTGGTATCAGTGAAGGGGCAGTATTAGGGATAATTAAAGCTCATCAAGATGGGATCCTAACTTCAACAACTTGTATGGTTAATATGCCATATGCAAAAATGGGCTTAGAACTTGCAAGTAGATATCCTAATTTAGGAGTAGGAATTCATCTAGTTTTAACTGTAGGACGTCCATTAATTGACGGTGCTAAAAACTATGTTGATAAAAATGGTAACTTTTTAAGACCGTCTGCTTATCCTAATGAAGAACCAAATGCTAATTTTGATGAATTATATCGAGAATGGAAAGCTCAAATAGAGAGATTTATTAAATTAGCTGGTAAAAAACCAACTCATATCGATTCACATCATCATGTTCACTTATTACCACAACATCATGATGTAGTAATTAAATTAGCTAAAGAATACGATTTACCAATTAGACAACGTGACCAAATTATTAATAATTATCAATATGTTAGATGTAATGATCAATTCTACAAAGATAATGTAAATTATGAATATTTAACTAGTGCTATAAATGATATTGATGAATATGGTGAAATAATGTGTCATCCAGCTTTACTTGATTGGCGTTTATATCAAATGAGCAGTTATAATATACCAAGAATGAAAGAATTAGATCTTTTGTGTGATAAAAAAATAAAACAGTTTATTATAGATAATGATATTGAACTAATCAATTATTCTAATCTTAAAAAGACAGATTAAAACCGAGCCAGTTAGCTCGGTTTACTTTTTATTATAAATAGTATTGTTGGTAATAATGAACCCGTAATAAATCACAAATTGTCATAATTTGATAATTAAAGTTTATTCCATCAAATTTACCAGGAACATGAATTACATAATCAGAAATCTTATATTCATCTAATTCATATGTTTTATTTTGCGTAATCAAGATTGAAGTACTTAAATCTACTCGTAATTCCTTTTTTATATCAACAAAATAGTTCATTGATCTACCTGTAGCAGAGATAAAAATTGTCACATCATTTTCATCTAAAACCACATCTTTATCAAAACTATGATATTGAATTACTGGTTTGCCAAATGTAATCAAATCAGTTTGTAATTCAACGGCAATAGATAAAGGATATAAAGCACCAATTAATATAACTCGTTTAGCTTTAAAAATTGCTTCACAAATAGTTGAAATATAAGCATTCATTTCTTCATTTGAACAAGATTTTTCCATATCATTAATTAATTGTTCACTATTGATGCCTAACATTCTAGCTCTGATTTGATCCAAACGAACCATATGAGTTCTTAAAAGATCATTTTTAAACTTATCAAAGCTTTCATATCCTAATAAATTACAAAAAGCAACTATTTTTTCTTTAGTGACACCACTTTTTAAGACAACATCATCAATGTCAAAATCTTCAAAACCTAAATAATTATAAACAACAAATTTACAAAAACGATAATAGTCATCAACTACAAAAGCGCCATTTAAATATGTTAATATTCTACTCAATAATATATTCATATAATAACCTCCACTACTTAATAAATTCTTTTTACATTTTTAAATGTTTTTTGCAGCTTCTAAAACTTCACTTTTTTTAACTACAAAAACTTCCATCGTATTTAAACAAATGCAATTTAATTGACCTTTATCGAATGGTCCTAAACCACCATCAATCCCAATTTTATCTTTAAAAACTGGATCATGCCAAATATCAAAACAATCTTTCTTTTGATGAATATAACATGTAGGTGTATGTCCAAATATTATAATTTTATTATCCAATCCCTTTGACATAAAGAAATACTCACGCATCCAGGCACATTCTTCTTCAGTTTGTTCATATAACCCTTTTTCTGGATTAATTCCAGCGTGAATCAAAACATAATCTTGATCATTACAATTTATTTCAATAAACGATGGGCATTTATTGACATAATCAATCATCATTTTATAAAAAGCTGCTTTAACTATTTTATAATCAAATTCATTAAGGGCTTTCTTTTGTAAATATTCATGATAACTATGGGCTGTTTTATTTCCGCCATTTTGAGCCCACATTCGTCCTTGTGATGAAGTTGGATCATCAGCAATAAAAGCATCACGCATCATGATTTCATGGTTACCACGAATCAGATGAATATTTTTAAATTTTTGAATATATAAGTATATTTTTAAGCTATCTGGTCCCCGATCGCAACAATCTCCTAAAATATATAATACATCATCATCAGAAAATTTTATTTTTTCTAACATTTTGATAAAAACATTATAATGTCCATGAATATCGGAAAGCACATAAATATTTTTAGGCATACTTTATCACCCTTTCTTATATTAGTTTATCATTATTCACTATTTTTTTAAATAAATATTGTAAAAGTAATTACATTTATTATTTAAAAAAATAGTGATTATTACATAATAAATAAAAAAATGGAGTATCTTAAAATACCCCATATAAAAACCTAGCTAATTTTATTTATTATTATCATTACTAACCTGAATAATCCCCACTAATGATAAGATAATCCCTACTAATTTCATTCCAACCGATAACCCCAATAAAAGACCGGTAGTAAAGTCTGAAAAATCACTTAAAAAATAACTATTAAAATAACCCAAGACTTCTCCTAAAATAATTAATCCTAATCCGACTTTTAAATTCTTGATCATAATTTTCTCCTAATAACAATTAACAACTCAATTCAATTAAACAATGATATATTTATTGTATAAATATAAACAGTAAAAAACATCAAAATTATATTAATTAAATATTAAGTTATAAAAAAATCACGTTTATTCAACGTGATATAAATAATTAACTTGTTTAAATATTTGGTATGCTTCAAAATATTTATTTTCTAATGGTATCCAGATATTTTTAAATTTTTCTAACATCATAGCACCATTACGATCTAAAATTCTTTTTTCTTGTAACTTATCACTAATATCCAAACCGATTGCATAATCATAATATTTTCCAAAATATGGATGTAAGCTATATGTTCCCTCAATAATATTTAAATTATGATAAGGAATTACTTGAATATCATCATCTAAAGCCATCTTGGAACAATTAAATCTTTGATATTTGATTGATTTCTTTTTTAAAAGCGGATCAATTACTGTTTCTTTAAAACGTTCATAATCAACATTGCCCCCTGGCATAGATAATCTTTCCTCAGTACGTTGAAATGGTCTTAAAAAAAAATCATCCATTTTAAAAAGATTAGCATCATAAATTTCACAAAGCAAATTGGCTAAAAAAGACTTCCCAGCACCACATTTACCATCAATGGCAATTGTTAGTGGTTTGTTGGTAATAAGTAATTGATTAATTTTATTAATAATATCAAAATATTGAAAATATCGCTTATCTACAAGTCGATAATGTGGTTTATATTCTTTGCGATATTGCTCAGAATGAGAAATTGGTGGAAAATTTAATTTTTCATATGCCTTCAATTCTGCTTCAAACTCTTGATTATCGTAATCAATTTCACCTTGAACCATTGCTGCTTTGATAGTTTCTAATTTATTGATAAATGATGCTAAATTACCATGACTTTGTTTTGAAGAAGCAACAAATATTTGATTTAAAGTTAATATTTGAACAGAATCTAATTTACCTAGATAAACTCGAATTAAATTATCACCAATAACCTCACTAGTTAAAGTGGTTTGACTATTCAATGTTGCACATTCATTTTGTAATCTTTCTAGACTATTATCAAAAGAATCAATCATATGTCCGCCACCAAATTCATTCTGGTAGATTAGTTTAATAATATCTCGAGGCTTCATGCCTGGATAGCGTATTAAATGTTCTTTAACTAGAGTTATAATATTCATACTACTTAATTAAACGAGCCTTTTGTAAAGCTATAATGATAGCTGGAATTAAAATTAATTGTAAGATAATTCCTGGAATTGCTTGACTAAAAGCTCCGGCAATAAACATTGCAAAAGCAAAGCTTTGTCCTGACATACCATATAAAATAACACTTACAATTCCCCAAACTACTCTACCACCAAGCATAGCAATAATTAAGCTTAAATAAATATTGCTAGTTTTTTTAGATAACCTATTGTATAAAAAACCAGATAAAAATCCATATGCTGCTAATTCAAAGGCCATCGCAATTGCAGTTGGAAACATTGGCGGCATTGAAAATAGTGCACTTCTAAGTAACGGTACAATAAATCCTACGATTAATCCTAAAGGACCACCACAGATAAAACCACATAAAATTACTGGAATATGCATTGGTAATAACATACTACCAAAACTTGGAATTTGCATTGTTAAAAAAGGTAACACTAAACCTAATGCAAGAAAAAATCCTGCTAAAACTATTTCTTTAACTGATAACTTTTTCATCTTTTCCTCCTTGTAAAACATGAAAAAAGCCATAAAAATGCCTGTAATATCCTAATCAAATATATACAGAACTACCTTCATGGCATTACGTTATCTTCTTGATAACTTGATTATCGCTTAAATCATGTATATCAATTTTAGCGATAAATTTTTATCTTGTCAATAAAAACATTATAGTTTTAAAGCTAATTTAGTAGCTTCATAAATAGCCTTTTTAGCATCTCCAGCTTTTAAAGCATCACCTATGACATATACATTGCCTAAATCTTTGATATCTTGATATAATTCATCATTTGGTTTAGAACCAAATGCTAAAACAATAGCATCAAAACCAGTTAAAGTTTTTTCATTTCCATCTTGTTGATAAACGATTCCATCAGGATTGATTTTTAAAACTTTACTATTTAATAAAATATTAATTCCTAATTGTTTTACATGTTCTAATAAATTTTGACGTGGTCTTTTGGGTGCTAATGGTGCTGCTTTATCTAACATATCAACAACAGTTACTTGATTACCATATTCACCAATTAATTCTGCAGTTTCCACACCAACTAATCCAGCACCTAAAACTAATACTTTTTGATTTTTAAATACTTGTTTAAATGATAAAATATCATTAGCTTTATAAACATTTGAATTATCAATACCACTAATTCCTGGAATAACTGGCAATGATCCTGTTGCTACAATAATTTCATCAAAATTTTCAGTAGCTAATAATTCTTTTGTAGCGGTTGTTTTGTATTTTACAGTAACATTATATTTTTGACAGAACGCTAAATAAGTTGAAATTGTTTTCGCTAAATCCTGCTTCATTACTGGAACAGATGCTAAACGATATTGACCACCAGCAGTTGCTTCTTTTTCATATACAGTAACTTGATGACCTTTTTTACCTAAAATCCAGGCTGCTTGTAAACCAGCAGGTCCTCCACCAATAATGGCAATCTTTTTAGCTTGTTTTGCCTTTTCAATTTTCCAAACATTTTCTTTACCACTAAAAGGATTAATCATACATGAAGTACCAAAACCATCTTCAAATGATGTTGTATATAAGCATCTTTGCATACAACCAGTACAAGTTAAAATTTCATTAATTTGACCATTTTTAACTTTATTAGGGAAATGCGGATCACAAATAGATTGGCGACCTAAAGCAACAAAATCCATCGCTTTTCTTTTAATAGCACTTAAAGCTAAAGTAGCATCATTAATTCGACCCACACCGATAACAGGAATATTAATGACATCTTTTACTTTTTTTACATTATCAATATTAAAGCCATTTTTCACATAATAAGATTGAATAGCTGTTCCATAAGAAATATGAATAGCATCAGCTCCAGCTTGTTCAAATAACATTGCCTGAGCTACTGCATCTTCAATATCATTACCACCATAATATCCTTCTGCACCACTTGTTCTAACTACAACTGGGTAATCATTTCCACAGGCTTTTTTAATTTCTTCAATAATTTCACAAACAATTCGAGCTCGATTAGTAATATTACCTCCATAACGATCAACTCGTTTATTAACTCCTTTTGATAAAAACTGAGCTAATAAATATCCATGAGCCCCATGAATTTCGACTCCATCAAAACCAGCTTTTTTAGCTCGCAATGCACTTGCAACAAACTTATCAATGATAACAGAAATTTCTTCAGTTGTTAATTCATGAATAGTATTTGGTTTAGAAACATCAGGAATGTTACTAGCACCAACGGCTGGTAACTTAGTAGTTCCTTTTCCTTGTAAACGTCCTGAATGTTGTAATTGAGCAAAAATATAACTACCATTTTCGTGTACTCTTTGTGTTAATTTAGTTAACATTGGTATAAAACAATCATCATAAATACCGGCTTGAGTTTTTTCGGCTAATCCTTCTTCACTTACACATAAAAATTCAGTTGTAATTAACCCAAAACCACCTAATGCTCTTTCACCATAGTAATTTAAAGCTTGATTTGTAAATTGATGATTTTCATCAGTATAATGACTATCCATCGCTGGAACAACTAATCGATTTTTAATTTCTAATTTTCCAATTTTCATTGGTTCAAATAATGCACTATAATTTTTATCCATATCCATAAATACTCCCTTCTTTTAAGATGTATTTTAACGATATTTACAATAAATACAATCAATTTAAAAAAGTCGCAACAGTGCTTTATTTAAAGACTTTTTAAGTGGCAAAATAATAAAGCAGCGTTTCACTTTCTATGTTATAATGTTTAAAATTGGAGGTATTGTATATTATTAGAACAGCGAATTAAAAATTTAAAACATATGTCATTATCTCAGCAAATTATTGGGGATTTTATTTTAGAGAAAAGATACCAAATCAAAGAAATGTCAACTAGAGATATTGCTAAAATGACTTATACATCATCGGCAACTGTCGTTCGTTTTGCTAAAAAATTAGGTTATGAAGGATTTAATGATTTAAAAAATGATTATTTAAATGAACTATATTATATTGATACCCATTTTAATCATGTAGACGCCAATTTTCCTTTTAATAAAAATAATTCTTTAACTGAAATTGCTGGTAAAATTAATAATTTATACAAAGAAACAATTGATGATTCTTTGTCATTGATTGATTTTGACCAATTACAAAAAGCTATTGAAATAATGCAAGCTTCTGCTACAATTCATATTTTTGGTCTTGGAAGTTCGTTACTTTTTGGTAAACGTTTTAAATATCAAATGACTAGAATTAAAAAAAGAGTTGAAATTGAAACATTAGCAGGTGAATATGGCTTTAATATCAATCTTGTTTATCAAGATGATTGTGCCATTATAATTTCCTATTCTGGAGAATCAACCACAGTTATTAATCACGCTAAATTATTAAAAGAAAAAAAGATTCCTATCATTGCTATTACTAGTTTAGGCGATAATCATCTTAAAGAATATGCTGATATTATCTTGCATATTACTACTAGAGAAAAACAGTATTCTAAAATTGGTAATTTTTCTAGTGAATATTCCATTCAGTATCTTTTAGATTTACTATATACCGGATTCTTTGCTTTAAATTATGATCAAAATCTTGATAATAAAATCCAGCTTTCTAAAACAATTGAAAAATGCCGTCATCCTCAATCAAATATTATTAAAGAAGATTAAAAAAGTAGATATAAAATTTTTCTTATATCTACTTCTTTTGTAATAACAGTTCTTTTTCTAATTTCAAAAAAACAATCGCACTCATTAAAAATGGATAAAAACAAGTTGTAATTCGATAAACAATTAAAGCCGAAGTTGCTTTAGCTATTCCTAAATATGGGGTAAATACTAATAAAAAGGAAACTTCTGGTGGACCCAGTCCGGCAACATTAGGTAAAACACCAGTAATCAATAGCATAATCGATGCTAAAATCTGAATTTGTGAAAATGATAAATCATGAATATTAACTATATACAAACAATATAATGGAATTGTATATGTCCAGAATAATTTAAAAAAATTAGTAATAATTACTTTTAAACATAGCTTTTTATTTTTTAAAACTATTTTAGATTCTTGATAAAGAGCCTTTAGATTATCTTGCCAATCTAATTTCTTCTTTTGCCACTTTTCATTATCAGGCAATTTATTAATTAACCATAATAATAAATCCTGTATTTTTTGCCAGCTACAAATTAATATCAATCCAATAATAATTAATAAATATACAAAGTAGCCTACAAAAATATAACGCATAATATTATTGTTAGCACTAACAAGCCAATTAAAATTAAAAGCAATTAAAACACTAGCATAAACAAAAACTGAAAATTTATGAAAGATACTATCTAATATAATTAATCCAATCCCTTTGCCTGCTTTTATTCCTCGTTTATATAAATAATAACTTTGCAAAGGAATTGTACCAGCTGATGAAGTAGTGATATTACTAAAAGTACCAAGTAGTGTCATTTCAGCTGACTGGCGATATTTAAAAGATGGTGATTGTGATTTTATTAAAACAAAATTACCTAAAGCTTCTAATAATTGATAGATTGTACCAACAACTATTATTGTCAAGAAATCAAAAACAGATATATTTTTTAAGTAGTTAAGAATATCATTAAAATCCTGACGAAACACAACATATATAAAGAAAATAACTGCTAAAATAGTTATTAAAAAAATTATTATTTTTTTCTTAATTTTAATCATCACCTTTCAGCTAGCAAAAAAATTTTAGATATGTTAGAATTGGTATATTAATGAAAGGATTTGAAATGATGAACCGAACCGAACTAGTAATCGCTAAAGCGTTTTGGCAACTATTAGAAGAAAAGCCTTATAGTAAAATCACTGTTAAAAATATTGTCGAGCGTTGTGAAATCAATCGTAACACTTTTTATTATCATTTTCATGATATTCCTGATTTATTAGATAGAATATTGAAAAGAAATGCTAATGATATTATTAATAAATCCAATCATTTTGATAATCTTATTGATTGCTTTACTCCAATTGTAGAGGATTGTAATAAAAGAAAAAAAGCAATTTTAAATGTTTATCATTCAATTCAAAGAGAAGTATTTGTCGAACACTTAAATAAGATTGCTTTATATATAAGTGAACAATACACAGAACTCTTAACTAAAGATATTAATATTTTAGATCAGGATAAAAAGCTGCTTACCCGTTTTAATAAATGCGTTATCGTCGGAATCATTCTTGACTGGTTAGATAGTGATGCTAATTATGATTTAATTACATCTTTTACTAGAATTTATCAAATTCTAGAAACCAATAATAAAAAGTTTTTTTACTAATCTATTCTTTAATGAATAACTCTAACATCTTATCTTCATTTTAACATAATAATAAAATTATCGTCTAGTTTTTACCATCTTAGCAAAAAGGCTGAACGTTTAAGAAATTAAACGTTTAGCCTTATCTTATTTATTCCAGATTTTATCGGCTACAACCTGCCAGTTTTTAGCATACTGATCACATTTACTACATAGATGATCAACTGACTCTGGTGACTGTAAATCAGTAGAATGGGCATTAGTCTTAGCAACCATTGCTCTTAATTTTTCTGGATTTTCTAACATTGGACATGGTCTAAGCATATTTTCATTAAATGGCTGATTATCATGATATGCCATCATCATTGGCGATTTTAATGCATCTAATAATGATTTTTCACGAATATTAGAATCTGAATAATGAACGAATACACATGGGTCAATATCACCATTAGCATTTATATGCAAATAGCGTCTTCCCCCAGCAATACAACCACCAACATATTCTGCATCATTTTGGAAATCTAATGCAAATAATGGTTTGGTACTACGATAATGACGAATTCTTTGATATGTAGCTTCACGTTGACTTGGGGTTGGTAATAAATCAATTGAAGCATCATTTCCAACTGGCATATAATGGAAATACCAAATAAAATATACTCCTAAGTCAATTAAAGAATCATAAAATTCTTCAGATGTTATTGATTCAAAATTGGCACTAGTATAACAAGCAGAAATACCGTAAACTAATTTCTTTTCTTTTAATAACTTAATAGCTTTAATAACCTGTTGGTAAACACCTTGTCCTCGACGATCATCTGTTGCTGTTTCAAAACCTTCTAGTGAAATCGCTGGAACAAAATTACCAACTTCAAGCATTTCATCTGCAAATTCTTCATCAATTAAAGTTGCATTTGTAAAACATAAAAAGACACAGTCATCATGTTTTTTACATAAACGGATCAAATCTTTTTTTCTAACTAAAGGTTCTCCTCCGGTATAAATATACATATAAACCCCTAATTCTTTACCTTGGTTAATAATATCATCAATTTCATCATAGGTTAAATTAAGTTTATTTCCATATTCAGCTGCCCAGCAGCCAGTACAATGTAAATTACAAGCACTAGTTGGGTCTAATAAAATTGCCCAAGGTATATTGCAATTATATTTTTTCCGATTTTCTTCTTGAATTGGCCAGCCAACCATAGCTGCATTGATGAAAAAATTAACAGCTAATGTTTTAACAACATTACTATCTACATCATTAATTATTCGACGAATAAATGAATAATACGGATGCTGAGGATTAGTGATAGCTTCACGAATTATTTTTCGTTGTGATTCAAATTCATTAGGACTAAACTTATCTGCCCAATCTATTACTCTAACTAAATTTTTATCAGGATCACGATATACATAATCAAATATTTTTTCCAAACCTAATTTTTGTATTGATGTTTTTACACTCATATAAATACCTCCATTTAATAACTGTGTTTTAGTTTGACAGTATTTTTTATTACATAATGATTCATCATCCCTTCAAAAATCAACGCTAAACTTATGATTAATTGTTGCAATATTTGTTGTTTAAATGGTTCGATTATTAGTAATACTGCTATAATTCCGGCAGCAATAGCTAGTAATAAAATTACATACCAGGTTTCTAAACCAAATTTTTTAGCAACTTGTGCCATTTGAATTTTAAGTAAACTATCTAACAGAATTAATAATCCCATTCCTTTAGATAAATAATTGTAAATACTTGATTGCCATATTAATACAATAATGCCAACTATAATTAATAATAATCCACTAGCTAGATCATATTGAAACGCTAAACTATATAAATCATCACAATAATATCCAATGATCTTAACAATTCCATAAAATATCAATATTATACTGCTTAAATTACAAACACTTAATGAAGCTTTGAAAGGATGAATTAAATTAATAATTCCTAGACTATAAAAAATAGCTGCTATTAAATAATATCCCGTTTTAGCTATTTGAATCTGTTTCACATCACTCCCTCCTTTTGATATTTATTTTATTTTCTTAAAAATTATTTTTAAATAGACAATAATATTGCATATGTCTAATTTTTAGGCATTTGATTAATTTTGTCTAAACACTTTGATTAAATAAGTCTAATTTTTAGACAATATCGATAATTTGACTATTTTATCATGAAACATAATGGTTACAATAAATATTGTAAGGAGGGCCTTATGAAGAAACACGATTCAATAAAATGGACTATTTATCCGTATCTATTTGTTTTTATATGTCTACTTATAAGTGAAATTTTTAGATTTTTTACTCATAGACAGTCAAGGAGGTAAGGTATTATGTATTGGGAATTTGATTTTATTAATGAGTTTAAAGAGAATTGGAATCGAAGAATTAAAAAAATTAAAACTTTGTATTTAATTTTAAGTATTATTATGATCATTGCTGGTTGTGCTTGTATTTTCTTTCCGATTCAGACTTTTAGTATCGTCAAATTTATTGTCGCAATTGTTCTTATTGGTTTTGGTATTTATTCGATTGTTAATTATTGTATTAGTACTAGCTTTTTTAAAGATCCTTTTGCAATTGTTCATGGTATTATTAATATTTTATTTGGAATTTTAATAATTGAAACACCTTCAATTATTACAGCATTTTCATTAACGTTTATGTTTGCTTTAATCTTATTATTCTATGGAACTGAAAAAATTGCTTTTTTACAAAAATTAAAGTATTTCAATATTACTAATACTGGTGCTTATACTTTTAGTGGGGTAATAAATATTATCTTAGCAATTATATTCTTTATTTTGCCATTGACTTCAACAATTGCTATTAACTATATCATTGCTTTCTATTTAATTGTTGATGGTATTACTCTTTTTATCGAAGCAATAAATATGAAAAAAATAAATTAAAAAAAACTGTATTTACAGCTTTTTAATACACTAAGGCAGTGAATGTAAATGTTACTAATTTCCATTCGTCGCCTTTTTTACTATAAACTTCAGTTACTGCAAAATGATGGGTAGTTGGTTTACCATCTAATAATAATCCATAATTACAATCAGTAATTACTACAGCGGTATCCCCAAAGAAATCAGCATTTTGACTATTAATTACTAATTCAGTTGGTTTGAAAGTTCCATCAGTATAAAACTTAATTTCACGATCTAATTTACAAGTAATTCCAATATGAACAAAATTACAGTTTTCATCAGTAACGGCTCGCATTCCTTGTTCATCAGAATTTTCCATAGCTTCCCAGAATTTTTTTGATACTTTTAATACTTCATTTTCCATTATTATCAACTCCTTTTACAATTTTATTGTATTAAAAGAAATCCCAAAAGTACAATATTAGTTTATCATGGAGCTATAACTTAGATGCATAATGATAATATATTTTATTTTTCAAGCAATAATGTTACAACAACATCACCTTTTCCAAGTAAGTCTTGTAATTGATTATCAGATATATTTTCAATCGTTCCAAGTCGTGTAAAATTCCAGGTATTAGGTCGGTAATAAATTACAAACATATGTCCTAAATATAAAATTAAATCACCACTTTTAGTAGTAGTATGCTTATTATCTGTCGGTAAACTAAAACCTAAATCACCTACTTTTTCCATCTTAGCATAATCATTCATTGCTATTGTAATTGGTCCATTTTTTAATCGTTCTATTAAAGACCTTGTTGCTTCGTTATCAACTAATGAAACTTTTAAATCAACATTTCCAATTTGAATAATCATATTAAACACCTCTTTTTTATCTACTATAATTTAATATCTTAATTATTATAGAAAACTATGTCCAATACTCATTAATTATTGCTTGGTATACTTTTAAGGTATTTCAGTTCTTTTATCTATTTTATAGTATATAAAAAGAAAATGCGGCTTTATCATTTTCCACATTTTCTATATTATTAACTTTAATTTCGTAATCTTTCAATAATACTTAAATTACCTGATAATTTATGATACCAATATAAAGGGACAATAATACAAATTATCATAATTATAACAATCGCTATTATTAATGGTAAAACTGGAATTGTAAATGGAGCGCCCATATAATTTAACATTTGAAAAGCAATATAAGTTATTATTGTACCAACTGTTGCAGTAATAACTATTGAACCTATTCCATATAATATTCCTTCTTTGATCAATAAATCTCTTATCTGTTTTCTAGTCATCCCAATACTCTCCATAATTGAATACGATAACTGACGACTTTGAATACAACTAGCCATAGTATTAGCGTAATTCAAACTACCAACTAATAATAACAGTAATGAAATAACAATACCAATTACCATCATTTCTTCTTGCGAAGCTTGAATTTCTTTCATAGCTTCTAATTTTGATTCATATGCAATATCATTAGTATCTTGCTTGTCTTCGATACAAGCAAGAATTTGCTTTTCAACCGTTTCATCATAAGATTCATCATACTTAATAGTTAAACTCTTGATATAATAATCAGCTGAAATTTGCTCTAAGTAATTTTGACTAACAATAATATTAGCACCAATATTTCTAGATCCACCATAATAACTTTCATAGCTAACTGCCTTGATTGGTATTTGTTTAGTAGTACCATCAGGTGCTAAAAAAGAAACTTTACTATCCAGACAACTTTCAGGAATCTCAAATTGAGAATATTGAATAATACAAAACTTTCCTTTATTAAAATCTTCTTTATCAACTGGGGTAGCTAATAACTGATTTAAATGATCAAATTCCACCTCATCAATCCCCTTCAACATTCCATAATACATAGCTGGATTAGCCTGGTACTGACTAACTAGATCAGGATATGATAAATATGGTTGTGATGTAACATAACCTTTAAACCATTGTTCACTAAAACCATTAGCTTCATAAGGGATAACAATCGGTAATGATGATAAAACATGAACTTCTTTTACTCCGTCGATTTTTTTAATTTGTTTTACTAAATTATTATCAATTATTGGTTTAATGGAGTTAATGTCTTCGGTTGTTTCACTTTGATTATAGATGACAAAATCACTATCTAAATAATTAGGTAAAACAGTTCGTTTCGCTTGGCTATTTATTATCGTAGTTAAACAATAAAACACTGATAAACTAGTTGCCAATGAAAAAAGAATTATTACTGTTCTTTTTTTATTATTTTTTAATTGATAGATAGCCATATGCCAAAAGAAATTTTTCTTTTTAATTTGATGTGACTTATTATTAATATTTAAATTATCTTGATATTTAACTGCTTCAATCGGACTTATTGTACCTAAAAGTTTTAGTGGCTTTTTCATGCCAAAACCAATAGAAAGAACACTAAATAAAATACTAATAATCATAACTAGAGGATAAAAATTGATTTCAATATTTCCTTTTACAATTCCTAAAGTTTTCATTATTTTTGGCAATATAATAATCGACACCCCAATTCCACTTAATATACCAATTATAATTGCCAGTAAGGCTAACAAAGCTATTTGATACTTCATCAAACGTATTAGCTGTTTTTTAGTCATTCCTAATGTCTGTAATAAACCATAATAACGAACTTTTTCATAAATAGATAAGTAAAGAATATTATAAATTAGTAAATAAGCACTCAAACCAACTATCAGTCCTAAGCCTAATGTTCCAAGCAAGATCTTAAATGAATTTTCTGCTAGACTTGTAGTCTGGAATACTTGTCGATCATTTAAATCCAAACCGGTTTCGACTTCTTGAATAATCTTATTTGTAAAATAGTTTTGCTGGTATTTAATATGCAAGATTCCATCAGAATTTAATGAATACCCTGAGTTATTATAAAAATCCTTAGAAACATAAAATATCGACTTATCACCAAAGCCATCCCAAATACCACTTATGACAAACTCTTTTTCATAAATTCCAGTATTAACTTCATAAGTAAGAGTAAGCGAGTCACCAACATCTAATATTTCATTACCACATTTTTTTAAACCTTCTCTAGTCACCATTAACTCATTTTCTTTTTGAGGATAATGCCCTTTTAACATTGTTCTAGCTGGGGCACTTTGCTTTTGCCAAAAAACATCATCACACCATAATAATCCAACATCAACGGTATCATCAAAGTTACTACTTTTTATATAACCACTATATGTTTGAATTCCTACACTTTGAACATTTTCATTATTATCTAAATATTCTTTTTGTTTAGAATCAAAACCATTTATTACCACTGAATCATAATCAGCACCATTAAAACGAATATTTTGAAGTCGACTTAAATCTAAATAAGTTATTCCAATGGTAAAAATCGAAAAAATCAAAAATGATGATAGAATAATCGTGAAAAACAAAATCCCATATTTTTTACGATTATTTCGTAACGATTTTTTAGCTAAAGTTTTGATAATTGCATTATTATTATTTTTAAGCATTATCATCACTTCCTTGAACAATTTTACCATCTTCAATTTGAATGATTCGATTGGCTAATTGAGCAATATCATAATCATGAGTAATAATTACAATTGTTTGCTGGTATTGTTTAGCTAATATTTTTAATAGCAGCATTACTTCATGACTAGTAGTTGTATCTAAATTACCAGTTAGTTCATCAGCTAAAATAATGGCCGGTTTAGTTGCTAATGCTCTAGCTATCGCTACACGCTGTTGTTGACCTCCAGATAACATACTTGGTAAGGCTTCTTTTTTATCTGCAATTTTTAAGGTTGTTAAAATTGTTTCAATAAATTCTTCATCAATATGTCTGCCATCTAATTGTAAGGGAAAGACAACATTTTCGTAAACATTTAAATCCGGTATTAAATTATATTGTTGAAAAACAAAACCAACTTTTCTTCTTCTAAATATTGCCAGTTGTTCATGATTTAGTTTACTTAAATCCTCACCATCAATAATTACTTTGCCACTGCTAGGAATATCTAATCCCCCTAACATATGCAACAATGTACTTTTGCCGCTACCTGATTTTCCAATAATAGCAACAAACTCACGTTTTCCAATCTGTAAATCAACACCATCTAGTGCTTTTACAACATTATTTGCCATCTGATAATATTTCTTCAATGCTTTTGTTTCAATCATTATCTCTTTCATAACCATACCTCCATCTTCAGTATTATTATAAAATTCAAAAATCACAAACCATTCACAAAACAAGAAAATCACAAAACTGTGATTTTCTTATCAATTAGGCAAATAAATCATAAAAGTACTTCCAATTCCAACTTCAGATTGCACCTCAATATAACCACCTTGTAAACTAATAATCTTTCTTGCTAAATACAAGCCAATTCCTACTCCATTTTCATCATGAACCTCCGGTTCACGATAGAATCGCTTAAAAATCATTCCTTGCCTTGCTAGTGGTATTCCTTTACCAGTATCACAAACAGTGATTTTAGTAAAAATATCTTGTTTTTTAACATCGATATAGATGCTGCCACCATTATTTGTATACTTAACACCATTATCTAAAATATTAAATATTGCCTCACCAGTCCATTTTTTATCATGATTTAAAACAAGATCATCAGGGCAATTAACTTGTAATTTAATTTTCTTTTGATTAGCGTTATTATATATTCCTTGAATAGCTAAAGCTAATGTATTTTCTAATAAAGAAGGCTCTTTATTAATTTTAATTGTTCCGGTTTCCAAACGTGACATTTTAATTAAACTTTGAATTAAAAAATCTAACTTATCAATCTGACTTTCAATATTTTTTAAACACGCTTGCCTTTTTTCTACATCATTTTCACTCATTAATATTTCAAAGTATAGTTTAATATTGGCAATGGGAGTTTTAGTTTGATGGGAAATATCTGATATCAATTCATTTAATTTTTCTTTTTCTTCAATGATTTCATTACTTTTTTGTTCATTAATATTATAAAGTCGATACAACTTTTGGGCTATTTTAGAATATAAATCATCATCATTATCACTATTATCTACTTTTTTACCCGCTATTAATTTATCTAAATTAGCATCTAATTTTACTACCATTGATTCAACATCACGTTTTAAAGCATAGTTTTTAATCAATAAAAATATAACCAAAACAAATAAAACAAAAACAAGTATCAATAAACCTATTTCCATATATAACCCATCCCATAAACATTAGTAATATATGAATGATTTTCATCTTCTATTTTTTTCCGTAACCGATTGATATTTACAGCTAAAGCATGTTTATCCATTAACTGGACACCTTCTTGCCAAAGAGCATCTAAAAACATATTATAAGTTAATAATTGACCTTTATTTTCAATAAACTTTTTTAAAATCCGGTATTCTGTTGGGGTTATTGAACATACTTTTTGATTAACTTCAACTATCGCTAAATTAAAATCTATTTTCAAAAAATCATCTTGATAACAATTACGATCCTGCTTTTCACGTTTTAACATTATAGCTATCTTTTTTAACAATACCTTCATCGAAAATGGCTTGGTAACATAATCATCACCACCAAATTCATACCCTGTCAAAACATCGGCTTCCAAATCTCTAGCCGAAAGAAACAATACAATACATTTCTTGTTTGCTTTTACCCACTTACAAAAATCAAAACCATTGCCATCAGGTAAATTAACATCTAATATAATCATATCTATTAAATTATTCGTTACTATCGTTTTACCTTGAAAGCATGTATTAGCAGTTAAAACATGATACCCTTCTTTTTTTAAAGCATAGCTTATCCCCTGATTTAGTGCTATATCATCTTCTAAAACTAGAATATTTGCCACTATGATTACCTCTTTCTTTTTTATTGATCAACTTGCCAATTGTTACAAACATCAACCCAAGAATCAGCTTTAGAGATAGTTTCTAATTCTTTAATTGTTAATTCAATAGCACTATGACCATTACCAGCAGCCGGATAGACTTTTTCAAATCGTTTTAAAGATATATCCAAATAAACTTTAACATTTTCTTTAATTGCAAAGGGACAAACGCCTCCTGGTAAATGTCCTATTAATTCTTCAACTTCATTGGCTGGAATCATTTTTGCTTTTTGACCAAATACACTTTTATATTTTTTGTTATCTATTTTAGCATCACCAGCACATACAATTAATATCGGTCCTTCTTTGGTTTTAAAAGACATTGTTTTAGCAATATGTTCTGGCTTACATCCTAATGCATTAGCCGCTTGTTCTACGTTTGCACTAGAATCTTTTAATTCAATTATTTTAGAGTCCATTTCTATTTCTTCAAAATATTTTTTTACATTTTCAAATGACATTTTAAACACTCCTTTTAACCTATACTTGTTATTTTATTGTAAAAAAAACGATATATCCATAGATATATCGCCAAATTTATATTTTTTATCTTTTTTTAGGTTTAATCATCATAAATAGAGGTACTCCTAATAATACAGCACCACCAATAATATTTCCAGCAGTTGAAATTAACATATGTAATGGTACTAATGACCAGTCATAACTTGTTCCTAAAGCTGTAATTCCAATAGTAAAGTTACCCATATTAGCAATACTATGTTCAAATCCTGGTAAAACAAAGGCCATAACAACAAGCATCATGATTATTGTTTTAGCAGTATCATCTTGCATCTTCATTCCTACATAGGCACCAACACAAACAATAAAATTACATAAAACACCTTTAATAAATAATTGACCTGCTGAAAATGCTAATTTACCATCAACAACTGTTGTAATATACTCAGTTAATAATTCTTGATTACTACCACTTTTTACAAACAAGAAACAAATTAAAGCAATTCCTACAAAATTACCGATATAACAGATTATCCACATTGGAATAATTTGTCTAAACTTTAATTTCTTTCCATAAATAGGTATCATTGTTGTAAAACAATTTCCAGTAAATAATTCTGAACCTAAAATTACAATAATTACTAAACCGATTCCAAAAGATGCAGCAACAGCAATTTTAGAAGCGATATAGTGATCTTTAAATAATAACGTACCCAATGTTGTTGATAAAATTGTAGCCAATCCTAAATACAAACCAGCAACAATTGATCGCGCAAAAAAGCGTCCTTTTTCATCACGACACATTTCATATTTCTTGATCCCTAAATCTGATAACATTTCAAAACTCATCTTAGAACCTCCAAATTGGTTTTATTATAAACTATAATTCTTTTAAGTTCAACAAAATACATGACGTTTTACTAACATATAATCCTTAATTTAAATTTCTTTCCAGAAAATGAAAAAGCGCTTTCTATAAATAAAACAGTGATAAAATTTTAATACATTATCTGGAGGGTTAGAAATGTTTAAAAAGGGCAGTTATCTTTATTATGCTTTAGGAAATGGAATGTTTTATTTTTCCTGGGCGATGTTTTCATGTATCATCTCAGTTTATTTAGCTGGTATTAATTGTTCAGCAACCGAAATTTCATTAATTACATCGGCAGCCGCTTTATTTGCCATGGTTACTCAACCAGTTACTGGTTTTTTAGCTGATAAGTTTAGAAGTCCTAAAAAAGTAGCTATGGTTACTGGCGTTTTAACGATTATCTTTGGTCTTTTATTTGCGTATACAAAATCATTTATTTTTCTATTTTTATTAAACGGTTTTACACAAGGATGTTTAAATGGTATTACTGCTTTAACTGACCGTTTAGCGACAGCTGCACCATATCCATTTGGAACAATTAGAGTCTGGGGTTCACTACTATATGCAATTGCAGCACAAATTAGTGGAATCGTTTATGATTATGTTTCACCTCTTGCAAACTTTTATATTTTTGCAGCAGGTTTAGTTATTATGATTTTTTCTTTCTATATGATGCATGATGCTAAACCTATTGTTATCAATAAAACTAAAAAAGTAACTACTAAAGAAGTCATTACTCATTTATGGCATAATAAATCTTTTAAGATCTTTTTACTAATTTTTATTTTATTTCAAGGTCCAAGTTCAGCTCAAAGCGTTTATTTACCATTAGTAATTAAAGGCTTGGGTGGTACTACTACAATCGTTGGAACAACACTACTACTAAGTACCTTATCAGAAATACCAGCTGTATTATTTTCTGATCGTTATATGAAAAAAGTTTCTTATAAAACACTAATGATATTTGCTTGTGTCTTATCAATCATTCGTTTTGTCTGGTATGCAACTTGTCCTAGTCCTTATTTGATTATGTCAGTATTTTTCTTTCAAGGTTTAACAACAATTATTTTTATATTAGTATCTGTTAGAATTGTTTTAGATTTAGTTGAAGAAGAATATGTAAATAGTGCTTATGGTATTTCATCAATGCTTGCAAAAGGTTTTTCAGCACTAATATTCCAATTTGTTGCTGGGAGAATTTTAGACGTTTTCCCGGGAAATACTGGTTATACTATCATGTATCTGCTTTTTGCAACATCAATTACCCTAGCTTTAATTTTATGTTTTAAATTTAAATTCAAACGAAGTCCACAAAAATAATCAGATTATTAACTGATTATTTTTTCTTTGCTTGTTTATCATTATTTATCAGTGTAAAATATAGACATTGGAGGAGATATAATGAAAGATGGATATATCCGTGTAGCTGCTGGTTCTTTTGATACTAGCATTGCTAATGTTACAAACAACAGTAAAAATATTATTAAGCTAATCGATCAAGCTTATCAAAATCAGACAAAAGTTTTAGTATTACCAGAATTATGTTTAACTGGATATACTTGTGAAGATCTGTTTAATCAAGAAAGATTATTAAACGAAGCTAAAAAACAATTGCAAATTATCATTGATTATACAGCTAATAAAGACATTGTAGTTATAATTGGTCTTCCTTATCAACATTTAAATAGTCTTTATAATGTTGCCGCTATTATTCACCAGGGTGAACTATTAGCATTAGTACCAAAAACTCATATTCCTAATTATCAAGAATTTTATGAAGCGCGTCGTTTTGAAAAAGCACCAGAAAAAAATATTACGACTAATTTCAATGGTAAAACAATTCCATTTGGAACTAAGTTTATCTTTGCATCTACAACTAATCCTGATTTTAAATTTGGGGTAGAAATTTGTGAAGATTTATGGATGCCTGATGCTCCAAGTATTAATTTAGCGTTAAATGGTGCTAATATGATTTTTAATCCATCAGCTAGTAATGAAATTACTACTAAAAGTGACTATCGACGTTCATTAGTTAGTTTACAATCGGCTAAACTAGTATGTGGTTATGTTTACTGTAATGCTGGTGATGGTGAAAGTACAACCGATGTTGTTTTCAGTGGTCATCATATAATTGCAGAAAATGGAACAATTATTAATGAAAGTCAAGGATTTACAAGTGAAATGATCTATGGTGATTTAGATCTTAAAAAATTATCAAGTGAACGTCGTAAAATGACTACGTTTAAATCATTACATGATTATGATGTAATATACTTTGACTCTACTGATGTTGATTTGGATACAAATTATTACTACGATCCACATCCTTTTGTTCCTAGTGATTCAAACTTACGAGCTAAACGCTGTAAAGAAGTTTTTGATATTCAAACTAGAGCTTTAATGCAAAGATTAAAAGCAACCGGAATCAAAAAAGTTGTTATTGGAATTTCCGGTGGTTTGGATTCGACACTAGCTTTATTAGTTTGTACAATGGCCTTTAAGCAATTAAATTATGATAGCAAAGATATTATTGCTATTACAATGCCATGCTTTGGAACTACTTCTAGAACTAAAAATAATGCTTTAGGTTTAATGGAAGAGTTAAATGTAACAAGTTTAGAAATTGACATTGCCGATTCAGTAAGAGTTCAATTTAGAGATATTGAACAAGATGAAAATGTCCATGATGTTACTTATGAAAATGTTCAAGCTCGTACTAGAACAGAAATTTTAATGAATAAAGCTAATCAAGTTGGTGGTCTTGTTATCGGAACTGGTGATTTATCAGAAGTTGCTCTAGGCTGGTCAACTTATAATGGTGATCATATGTCAATGTATGCTGTTAATGTTTCTGTTCCAAAAACTTTAGTTCGTTATCTAGTAGATTATGTTGCTAGTCTATATCACGGTCAAAAAATTGAAACTATTTTAAAAGATGTTTTAGATACTCCGGTATCACCAGAATTATTACCTCAAGAAAATGATCAAATCGTTCAAAAGACAGAGGATATTGTTGGTCCATACGAATTACATGACTTCTTTATTTATCATATGGTTCGTTTTGGTGATGAACCACGTAAGTTATTTAGAAAGACACAACTTGCATTTGGTGATAAATACGATAAAGAAACAATAAAGAAATGGTTAACTAAATTCTATTGGCGTTTCTTTACTCAACAATTCAAACGCAGTTGTATTCCTGATGGTCCTAAAGTTGGAACTGTTTCTCTTTCTCCACGAGGAGATTGGCGAATGCCAAGTGACAGTGATGTTCGTGATTGGATTAGAGAAATTGAAAAAATTTAAAAATACTTTGAAGTCAAAAGTAATTGACAGTTATTAATTATCAAGTTATAATAAATATATAAGGTTACTTAGCGGAGAACCCGCAAAAAGAAAGTCGTTTGACTTTCTTTTTTTATGTTTCAGTTTTTGAAATAATCACTAAAATTAACGCTTTATGTGATAAAATTCCTCAAGAAATACAAATAAGAGGGGAAGATAGCAGTGGATTTAAGCTTATTACTAATGCAGCAAATACTGCAATTATTCATTATGATTTTTTTTGGCTTTTTGTTAGTAAAAACCAAAACTTTAACAACTGATGATAGTAAAATAATCTCAATGTTAGTATTATTTGTTGCTTCACCATGTGCGATTTTAACATCATTTTCAATTGAATTTACACCCGATAAATTAATTGATTTGGGATTAGCTTTTCTAGGAGCGATTATAGTACATCTTATCTATATCCCTTTAACGCAATTGTTAGCTAAAATATTTGGATTTGCGCCAATTGAAAAAGCAACTATAATTTATTCAAACTCTGGTAATCTAATTATTCCTTTAGTTGGTGCCATATTAGGTAAAGAATGGGTTTTATATACTAGCGGCTACATGGTTGTCCAAACTATATTATTATGGACACATGCTAAAAGTTTAGTTTGCAATGAAAAAAACTATGACTTAAAAAAGATCTTTTTAAATATTAATGTTATTGCCATTATCGTTGGGATTTGTTTATTTTTATTCCAGATTCAATTACCAAGTCTTGTTTTATCAACATTCGATACCGTTGGTGGGATGTTAGGTCCATTAGCAATGATCGTTATTGGAATGTTAATTGGAGAAATGAACTTAAAAAATATTTTCAGTGAAAAACGAACTTATTTAATTTCTTTGATGCGTTTAGTGGTTTATCCATTAATTATCATAATCGTCTTTAAATTAAGCGGTCTTGTAACATTGACACCAGATGCTTCACAGATTTTTTTGATAACTGTTTTAGCAGCTAGTGCACCAGCTGCAGCAACAATTACTCAGTTTGCTCAATTGTATAATAAGCATCCTGGTTATGCTAGTGTCATGAATATAATGACAGTGTTTTTCAGTGCTATAACAATGCCTTTAATGGTTATAATCTATCAATTATAAAAATGGGATATGTAAATTTACATATCCCAATATTTTTTTAATACATTCCACCAGCCATAGCAGGAGCTGCAGGTTCATCTGATTTAATTTCTGCCACTCCAGCTTCAGTTGTAATAAACAATGCTGAAATACTTGCAGCATTTAACAATGCGCTACGAGAAACTTTAGTTGGATCGATAATTCCTTTTTCAAACATATCAACCCATTCACCATTTTTAGCATCAAATCCGATATTTTTATCAGCATTCTTTTGCATATCAACAATATCTTCACTATTGTATCCAGCATTTTCTGCGATTTGGCAAATAGGTGCTAATAATGATTCCATTACAATATTGATACCTTTTTGAACATCAACATTATCATTTTTAAGAACTGGTTTTAATTCTTTATATGCTTCAACTAAACAAGCTCCACCACCAATTACAATACCTTCAGCAACAGCTGCTTTAGTAGCATTTAAAGCATCTTCAATTCTTAATTTCTTTTCTTTTAATTCACTTTCAGTTGTTGCTCCAACTTTGATAGTTGCAACACCATTAGTTAATTTACCAAGTCTTTCTTGGAATTGTTTTCTATCATGTTCATTAGTAGTATCAGCAATTCTTGATCTAATTTCTTCAATACGAGCATTTAATTCACTATTATTTTCATTAGCACCAATCATTGTTGTATTGTCTTTAGTAACAATTACTTTTTTAATTGTTCCTAACTCATCTAATTGAAGATCTTCTAATTTCATATTTAAATCTTTGTTGTAGAATTTAGCATTTGTTAATGCAGCAATATCTTGTAACATTTCTTTTTGGTTATCACCAAATCCAGGAGCTTTTGTAGCTACAACATTGAATGTACCACGTAATTTATTTAAAACTAAAGTAGAAATTACTTCATTTTCATAATCTTCAGCAATAATTAATAATGGTTGATTTGTTTTCAATACTTGTTCAAGTACTGGTAAGATTTCTTGAAGATTATTGATTTTTGAATTAGTTACTAATACATATGGATTTTCTAATTCAACAGTCATTTTTTCACGATCAGAAACCATGTATGGAGATACATAACCTTTATCATATTGCATACCTTCACTGATTTCTAATTCATCATCAAAGCCATTACTTTCATCAACATTGATAATTCCATCGCGACCAACTTTATCCATTGCTTTAGCGATTAAATCACCAATTTCTTTACTTCCTGCTGAAATAGTAGCAACACTAGCAACATCACTGCTTGTTTCAACTTGACGTGAATTTTTTAAGATTGTTTTTGCAACTTCTTTACTTGCATATTCAATACCTTCACGCATTAATACTGGATTACATCCTTTGTCAACAGCTTTCATTCCATTAACAATCATATTACGAGCCAAAATTGTAGCAGTAGTAGTACCGTCACCAGCAACATCATTTGTGTTATTAGCAACTTCATATACTAATTTTGCACCCATATTTTCAAATTTATCTTCTAATTCAATTTCTTTTGCAATACTAACACCATCATTAGTAATTAATGGTGAACCATAACTTTTTTCCAATACAACATTACGACCTTTAGGTCCTAAAGTAATACAAACAGCATCAGCTAAAGTATTTACCCCTTTCAACATTGCTTTACGAGCATCACTTGAAAATCTTACTTCTTTTGCCATCTTAAATTACCTCCTTAAGCTATACAAGCTAAAATATCCTTTTCTTCAATTACAATATATTCTACATCATCAACTTTAATATTAGTTCCTGAATATTCTTTATATACAACTTTATCATTTACTTTAATATCAGCTTTACAATCAGGACCTAATGCAACAACTTTAGCAACACCTGGTTCCTTTTTAGTTTCAGTTGTTAAAATAATTCCACTAGATGTTTTATTTTCTACTTCTTCTTTTTTTAAAATAACATTATCATGTAATGGCTTAATCATGTTAATCACTCCTTTTATCTTTAGCACTTGCCATATCTTAGTGCTAAAATTATTATAATACTTTTTAGCACTTTGTCAACCCAAGTGCTAAAAAATTTATTTATATTCCAAAATTCTACTTTTCAATATAAAAATATAAAAAATAGCGATTTAAAAACCGCTATTCTTCCAACCAATTAGCTTTATAATAATAAATAATTAAAATCGTAGTACTTAACACCCATGAAACAGGCCAGCCAAGATCAACAAAGACTATATTATGGAATAAGTTAGTAGTTATCATAACCCAGATAACTCTAAAAACACACCAGCACCCTATTAAAACAACCATAGGGATGTTTGTCTTTCCTACTCCTCTTAAAATACCACAAATGACCTGTGAAAGTGTTAAAAATAAATATCCAGGTGCTAAACAGCGCATCATTATTAAACCATATTCAATAACTTTAGGATTTGATGAAAAGATCTGTAATAAATATGGTGCTGAAAAAACAACTAATACACTCAATACAAGAATTGTCCCACAACTAATTAAAGTCCCTATTTTAGCCCCTTGTTTAATTCTATCATAATTTCTAGCACCTTTATTTTGACCCACAAAAGTTGTTAATGCCATTGATAAACTGATAACCGGCAAAATTGCAAAACCATCAATTTTAGTATATGAACCATTTCCAGCCATTGCATATGCACCAAATACATTAATATTTGTTTGCATAATAATGTTAGAAAAAGAAACAACTGCATTTTGCATTGCACTAGGCATTCCTATTTTAATTGTCTTTCTTAAATCTTCATAATAAAATTTTATTTTAGATATTTCTAACCGATATGATTCTTTACTAGTTACTAAAACATAGATTGACAATAATGCACTAGCTACTTGAGCAATTGAAGTTGCGATTGCTACTCCAGCAATCCCCATTTTAAAAACAACAACAAATAATAAATCTAATACAATATTAATAAATGATGATACAATTAAAAAATATAATGGGTGTTTAGAATCTCCAACAGCTCTTAGAATTCCACTTACCATATTATAAATTATTAACCCGGATACTCCTAAAAAATAAATTCTCAAATATGTAATACTTTGATCAATTACTGCAACATCTACTTTTACCAAACTTAAAATCATTGGTGTAAAAACAACTCCCACAATCGTGGCAAAAATACTAGAAGCAATACCTAAAGCAATCGCAGTATGAACACTACAAAATACCCCTTTATCTTCCCTAGCACCATAATAATTAGAAATCAACACACTTGCTCCTAATGATAATCCAGTAAAAAAACTTACTAACATATCAATAATAGGCCCGCTAGAATTAACTGCCGCCAAAGCCTGATCACCGATATAATTACCAACTACAATACTATCAACTGTATTGTAAAGCTGTTGAAACATATTTCCTATCAATAGAGGAATCGCAAATAATATTAGTTGTTTAGCAATGCTTCCCTCTGTCATTAATCCTCTCTTTTCAGCCATAGTTTCCCTCCTACTAATAACTAATTAAATTTGTGATTTAAAAAATCTAGTATTAACTAGATTTTTTTAAATATTTATTATATATACTTTTCCTTGTCTAGAAATTCTAATTGATTTAGCCTCATTTACTACATCATCACCAACTTCAAAAATATAGTGAATAATTGCACTTTGATCATTTTTTAGTGTCAATGAAGAAGCTGCTTCTAAATTACTATGATCATCTTTTTCATAAACAACTGTCGCAGGATATGGATTATTATTAACATCCAATAAATTTACAGTGGCAATATTTGAAGCCATAATATCACTACCACTAATGTTTTTTACAACTGTTGTAAAATCAACAAAACTATTATTTTCATCATTTACTTTATAATATGTATATAATCCCACCGGACTCGCTGGAGCTACTTCTTTAGCAATATTAGCAGCTTGCAAAGTCATTTCACTATATCCATCAAAAGTAATCACATCATTAAGATTTTTAGCTTCATAATTTTCTTTTGCATCTTTTAATTCAAAATCTAATGTCGCTGATTTTTTATTTTCATCAGAATCTTCTTCTACTTTTGTATTTAAACTAAACTCTATTTTTTGATCTAATTTTTCAGGATCCACTTCAACATAATAATGAACCTTATTAGCAGTATTAGCTTCTAAAGATACATCACTAGTAAGTGATCCACCATTATCTTTTGAGGCTAATAATGAAGCCACATATTCAGTATTATCAATCGTAAAAATAGCTTCTATTTCATCATTTAACTTTAAGTTTGAATCTGTAACATTAGTAATCCACATCGTTAAATCCAAAAGTACATTTTTTGAATCAGCAGGTTCAAAATAAGTATATAAAGTTCCAATTACATCTGGAGTAATCATTTTAGTTTGATCAATTGCTTCAATTTTAAAAGAAATCAAATCAGCAAATTTATTTTCTTTATTCCATTTTATTTTTGTTGCAGTATCACTAGACTCATTTCCACCACTACAAGCTGTAACAGTTAAAATCATCATACATACAAGAAATATCTTAAATATTTTCTTCATAGATAATCCCTTCTCTTTCAAAATTTTTCGGCTCCCTAAGTCTAATTATACTACAAAACTAGTAAAAATAAATAAAAACAACAACATTTGAAAGATGCTTGCATAACGCATCTTTTTAATATATATTTGAAGTAGATAAAAGGAAGAGTTCTAAAAACAAATCCTAAAACTAATTATTTCAAACGATAATAATAAAAAGAAATAATTAACAAAAGTTCATTGAAAACTAAATAATCATCAAAGATAAATTAAATTAGCGAAGATGGAAAAGTTCATAAAAAACTAAGCTAATTAAAATAATCTTATAAAAAATAATTAACAAAGATTAATAATTTATCAAAAGTTAAATTAATTAAAAAAGACAGTATTAAATAATCAATAAAAAATAAAAATTTACCTGTTCAAAATGATGATTCTATAAATAATTAAAAAGTTGATTAGAAAAAAGTCTGATAAATAATTAATTAACAAAGATAAAATTGATCAAAAGTTATATTAGTTAAAAAAGATTATTAAAAAATTAGAATAGTAGATGTGAAAAAGTTCATCGATAAGCAAAATAAATAAAAGTGTTAATTAAAAAGTAGTAATTGTTAAAAGATTAAATGCTAAATTGATTATCAAAAGTGATGATTAGAATAGATGAAGTGAATATTAGTTAAGTAAATTTTAAAAATTAAAATGAGAAATGATTAGAAAAAATGGATTTGAACTTGAAGAGATTTCATAGAATTCGTCTAAAAACAGTTTCCAATATAATTATTCATTAATAATTTAAATTGTTTTCTAAAAATACCAAATAATCGTGATATTAAAATAATGATGGATGGAAATCAATTCAAATTTAGAACGAATCCTTTTTTAAAGAATATTTCGATAACTAAAAATAAAATAGTAGGTTAAGCAATAAAATTATTAGATAGATGCGTAGATAGTAGAATGATAAAGAAGTTATCGGAATGTTCTATATAGCAAAAAGAATTATGGCAGAGTAAACCATAATTCTTTTTTTATAAATTGATACTTTTTGTTTTTATTTGATTACAAAAATACTGATCATGTTCAACAAATAATATAGTTGGCTGATATTTTAAAATAACCTCTTGAATCTGGATTCTTGTAAAAATATCAATGTAATTTAACGGTTCATCAAAAATATATAAATGAGCAGGTGTACATAAACATGCTGCTAGCATTACTTTCTTTTTTTGTCCCTTACTAAATGTTTCAATATTCTGATTAAATAAATCACGTGAAAAATCCAATTTACGCAATATAGCTTTAAATAAACTTTGATCAAGCTGTTGTTTATCAATAAAATCATCTAATCTACCTTGTAAATGATCATCAGTTTGTGATAGATAAGCAATTTTTAAATTTGAACCAATTATAACCTGTCCTTGATAATCTATTTTTTGATTCATAATCAGCTTAATAATACTACTTTTCCCAGAACCATTTCTTCCCACTAAATTTAAACGATCCCCTTGGTTAATTGTAAAATTAACATTTTCTACAATCACTTTATCATCATAGAAGATTTTTACATCATTAAAAGAAACTAGCGTTTTTTTAGAATACGTTAGTGGCATCATCTTTAATGATTCAACAGTTTCAACATCTTTCAATAATTCTTTTTTTTGAGCAATCGCATCGTTTTGACGACGTTGTAAGTTTTTAGAACGCTGCATCATTTTCGCTGCCTTGTGTCCAACATATCCTTTATCAGGTTTAAGTCCTGCTACCTTAACATTTTTACTCTTTTCAACTTTATCTGACCAGATACTACTTTGCTTAGCTGCTTTTTGTAATCTTTTAATATCTTTTTTTAGTTTCTCATTCTTTTTAACTTCTAGATTATCCTGATTTTGTTTTTGTTCATACCAGGTTGTAAAATTACCATTTATTACTTCAATGCTTTCACGATTCAAAGCTAAAATATGGTCAACACAGTTATCAATGAAATTACGATCATGACTAACTAAAATAAAACTTCTTTTTCTTTTTAAATAATTACTTAGTAATTTTCGACCATGTAAATCTAAATGATTAGTAGGCTCATCTATTAATAATAAGTCATGTGGTTTTAAAAATAATGCCGCTAACATTACTTTAGTTTGCTCACCATTAGATAATGTATTAAATGGTCGTTCCAAAACATCTTCATCAACTTCCAATAATGATAATTCTCTTTCTAATTCCCAAAGCTGATATTCACCTAAAATATCATCAATAATAGCCATTGTAGTTTGACTAGGATCATTTACTGGATATGGAAAATAATCAAAATAATAACCCGATGTTATATAGCCTTGATATGGATATTTAGCCATCAATAAATCTAATAAAGTCGTCTTACCTTTTCCATTACGACCAATTAAACCTAATTTCCAATTAGTATCAATTTTAAAACTAACATCATTAAAAACATTTTCGATTTGATTATCATAACGAAAAGTTAAATTTTTTACTTCCAATAATGCCATTTATATCCCTCCTAATAAAAATTGCTACAAGAAAATATATTCTTGTAGCACAAAAAATCGTATTAAAGATATAAATAATATTAAAGGATATATTTTCTTGCATGCAAAAACAGTACAAAGCACTGTTGATTAAATTTTTTAGCAAGAAAATCTATACATCCTTTCACCTCATTTCAATATAATAATAATAAATTAAACTATTTTTGCAACCCCTTATTGATACTTACTATTTACAGTATCAATAAAACATTCTAAAGCATTAATTTCTTCATTAAAATAATATAAATCCAAAATATCTTTTTCATCATAATTATCTCTAATCCAATGATATAAAACATTACGTTTAAACGGTGTTAGTGTATTAAGGTCAAGCTGATGTTTTTCAGCAAAATTATTTACCATATTCATCATCATATCATATTCATCAAGAATACAATCCTGACCATAATTTCGAGCCATATACTCTACATATCCTAAAAAAATCTCTTTAAACTTTTCACCATCAATATCTTTAATATACTCTTTTAAACACATAATCAATAATTCAATATCTTTCTCTAACATATTACCACCTCTTTCTATTATAAACAGAAAAAGTACCTTTTTTCAAAGATACTTGTAATATTAAGTTATTTTTTTATTAATAAAATTATTTTTTAACACTTCTTTACAAATAAATTGTAACCCTACTAAGATATAATCATTTAAATTGGTTACTTTTTTTATTTTTGGTAAATACTTAGCTGGCACCATAGATTCAAGCGTCTCATCAAGATCACTAGCTTTTTCTAAATTAGTACAACTAATAGCAACAATTTCAGGATTAACTATTGCCGTTAAACAAACAACTATCTTGCTCAATAATTCAATGGTACCATGAGGAGTTTGTAATAATTTTAATTGATCTTCATTGCTTAATGGCAAATATTGAATCTCACCAGCACAATTAGTTTTACCGGTTATTAATTGACCATTTATTACAGTTCCTACACCACCATATCCTTCTCCAGGTTGATACAGCAAACATACATTTTCATAGTTTTTTTCAGTTAAATAAAAACCAATTGCTGCAGTATTTACATCATTGCCTAAAACAATTTTTTGACTATATTTATTTTTTAATAAGGAATATAATTCTATATCATTAAAATTAATCAATCCCGTAGAAGTTACTTTACCATCATTAATTATTCCCGGTACACTTACTCCAATAACTTTAATATTATCAAATTTTGAATTAACAATATTAATAATATCATAAATGTCATTAATTTTAACAATTTTTTTAATTACTTCATCACTATAAATAACTTCATCAGATAAATTATAAACTCGATATATTAAATGGACGCGACGATATTCTTTATTGATTGAAATTGATAAAAATCTTGAAAAATCATTATTTAAATAATAATATGGCATGATTTCTTTACTTATAGGATTTTCCATATCTTCAAACAATACTTCACTACTTTTTAATAATTCGTTTAAAATACTACTTACTGTTGTCAAACTTAAGCCGGTTGCTAAGGCAAGCTGATTTTTAGTACATAATTCATGTTCCATAAAAGCTGCTAAAATTTTATCGCGATTTTTTTGCCTCAAAGTTTTAGTATCACTCATGTTCATTTGGCATTTCCTCCTTATTTTGATACCAGTTAGAAACTAATTTTAAAGCTCCTGAAAAATCATTTGTTGCAAACACTTTTGCCGGAATTACTAAGACTTCTTTACATGGTAACCTCCTTTTAGCTTGAGGTAACATATAACCTACTTGAGGTGCTAGTAAAATAATGTCATACTCATTAGCTATTTCAAATAAACGTGAATAACCAGTAGCTTCTATTTCATATGGCAAATTTTCAAGTTTAGCTAATTCTTGCATACGGTAAGCAAACAAAGTTGTCGTTAATCCACCACTACAACATAAAAGTACTTGTACTGATGGCCGATTGGTTACTTCTTTAGCACAATTTATCATTTCTTTAAATAATTCCACCGCATGATTTAAATAAGTCAATTGAAAATGTAAATAAAAAATCTTATCGTTAGTTTGACGATCGGTTAATTCTTCTTCAAAAATAGCATTACCATAAAAAATAATCTTCCCAGTTACTACATCATTTTCAATGATAATTGTATTATTATCATGAAGATCGGCTTTTATCACTAAACCATCCTTACCGTTTTGCAACAATATCCATTTGATATATACTGTTGCATTAATTTCTTGCAAAAATTCATCCATATCATCACCCCACATATAATAGAAATTTATATATTTATTATAATATATCGTGTAAACGTTTACAAATCATCTTAGAAACTCGCCTATAATTTAGATAAAAATTCTAAAGCATCATTACCATGTAATTTTCTTTTGTTTTAAACCCTATTTTTTGATATAACGATTTAGCTTCATGAGACGAATTTAAGCAAACCATGCCGCACTCATCTTTCTTTAATGCAATTAGTTCTTTTACAACTTTTGTGGCTATCCCTTGATGACGATATTCTTCTTTTACCCAAATATTGGTTAACTGTCCTACCCTACCTAAAGGATTTTCATTTGATGGCATTATATTATACAGATACAAAGTTCCAGATGCGACAAAATTATCATTATCAAATCCTAATAATGTAAAACAGGTCTGACTTTTTATACCATTTTGATAAAATTTTTTAATATTATTAATTGTATCTTGGTTGATATTTTGATTTGAAAACATTTTTAAATCACGAATTCTAAGTTCAACTAAAAAATCTAAATCACTAATTGTAGCATATCGAAAATTGATCATTTTTTATCTCCTAATATATAATAATTATAAAACTTATTAATTATTAAAAAAAAATCAGCTATTGCTGATTTTTACTCTTGAGCATTTGAATTGTCTAAATATTGTTTATCATATTCTACAATATGATTTTCATAATCAAGTTCATCTTGATTCTTAACTTTAGAATCCTTTTTTATCAAAATCACATCACCTCATATATAGTATGTGAATTATAACATGATTAAATCCAATAAATATCCACTTAATCCTGCAATTGTTGAACCTAAAATAACAATTCCACTAACAATTGTAATAATACCTCTACCACTAAAATTAACTTCTTTTTTATTCATATCCTTTACCTCCCAATAAAAAGGGTAGTGTCAAAAATCGGTTAAGCGATACAAATACACTCCTATATCAATTTGTATATATAAACAGTAAAAATGATCACTGATTATATCTTTTTGATCATCTTTTTTACGATTTTACTAAAAAAGATGAAGATTCCGTGCTATACTTGTTTTCTCCACAAAAACTACGAAAGGACGGTTTCTTCATCATGGAAAGTATAACACAAATTTTACAATCTATAAATTCTTTTTCTAAACAATCTTTTAAATTCTCTCAATTTATCGAACCTTTGCTTCTCCTTAAGAAGCTTCCTTCTGATATCTCTTATGAATTGAACAATGATGACTTTATCTTTAATCTTCAGCAGGCTTTTAAACATATCGACTGGCTGAATGATTATTTTAAAAATAATATCAATAATCTTCTTATAAAGGAAGTAAGCAAACTTAAAAATCATAAATCTAAGGATACTACTATCCCTTATGCTGATTTTACTGTCGATAAACCTCCGCTGTTTAAAAAGAATCTACCTGTTCAGCTCGATTTCCTGTCTATTTTGAACGATTCTTTTAACAGTGGCAATCCTTTAAAACCGGTCAAACGCAGAAATCCCGATTCTTTTTCTTTTATGGGCGTTTGTCCTTTTTGTGGCGCTCCAAAAGAATATATCTATGACAATAACAGCGGTAAAGGCCAGTTCCAGTGCAAAGCCTGTAAAAATACCTTTACTATTAAAACTTCTCCTTCAGGTGCATCCGGGATTTACTGCCCTTACTGTAATACTAAGCTTGTCTTAAAACATGACCGCAAAGGTTTTCTTGTTTTTGCATGTTCCAGCAAAAAATGCGAACATTACAAAGCCAACAAAAAACTTTTAAGCGAAGGTAAGGCTGAACACCTGAAAACATCCAGCGGCCAGTATCTTCTTCACTATCATTACCGTGAATTCAAGTTCGATCTGGAAACTTTACGCAAGGTCGATGATACTGTTTCCGGTCCTGTTAATTTATCACGTATCCATTATGATCAGAAAGTTCTGGGCCTTGTTTTGACCTATTATGTCAACTATGGGCTGTCTTCCAGAAAAACTGCTTTGATCCTTAAACAGGTCCATGGTTTGCGTATTTCCCATCAGACTGTCATTAATTATGCCGGTTCTGTTTCTGCTGTCATAAAACCGCTTATCGATAAATATCCTTATAAAATCGGTAATACCCTTTCCGGTGATGAAACATATATCAAGGTCAGAGGCAAAGATAACTATGTTTTCTTCTGGTCCGACCCTGTAAATAAGATCATCACTTCCTATAAGATATATCCGGTTAGAGATACGCTATGTGCATGTCGGTCAATAAACGACTGTCTCAGCAAATATCAGAAAATACCCGATGACCTGACTTTGATTACAGATGGCAATCCTATTTATAATGCAGCTCAGGTTTTCTTTGAAATAAACGATATTTATTTTGATCTGCATCAGGTAATTGGTGTTAAAAACAAAGATGAAGAGTCCAAGAAATATCGTCCTTTCAAACAGATCGAAGAACGTCTTAATAGAACATACAAACAGAATTACTACGGTACAAATGGTTATGACAGACTCGAATGCGCCAACAGTTATATGGTTCTGTTTGTATGCTTCTTTAATTTTCTAAGACAGCATTCATCATTAGACTTTAAAACACCTGTAGATGATGAGCTTTTTGATGATTCGATGCTTATGCCGGAACGATGGTTAAAACTGATTGAATTAAGTTCACAATATCACATTAATTAGCATTGTTTAAAAATTACTGTGAGACCCGATACCCTCATTGCGCCCTTTTTTAGGGCTTTTTTTATCATTTTTCCAGTCTTACGATTTACGATTTTTCAAAACTGGATTTTACTCTTTTTATTTTTGCGGATTCGTGTAAAAAAGTACAAAAATTTTCAGTTCGATATTAATTTTTCATAAATTCTTTACACTACCATAAAAAGTATCTATTTATTCATCTTTATTATTAATTATATTTTATTTGTGTCTTTATTAGACACTTTTAATATATCGCCATTTTTCGACTTTGTCAATAAAAAATATCTTTTTAAGACACTTTATAAATATCTATTGCTTAATTAATTAAAAAATAGTAAAATTAAGACACAAGGAGGTGACAGTATGACTGGTGAAAGAATCAAAAAATTACGAAAAGAAAAAGGGTTAACTCAAGAACAGCTTGGTAACCTGCTTGGTGTTAAAAAATCAGCCATTGCTAAATATGAAAACAATCGCGTTTCCAACCTCAAAAAAGATACAATTCAAAAATTATCTGAAATATTTGATGTTTCGCCCTCTTATTTTTTAGGTTTTGAAGAAAGCAATCAACCAGTAATATCTGATTCAATCGTTGTGCCTTTATATAATGATGTCAGTTGTGGAACCGGGATGTTTGTTGATGATAATATCGATGAATATATTTCACTTCCTGAATCATTACTATCACCTCAAAAAGAATATTTTTGTCAATATGCAAATGGTGATAGTATGATTGATGAAAATATTAATCCCGGTGATTTAATTGTTTTTGAAAAGATCAATACTTTAAGAAATGGTGATATTGGATGCTTTACTATTGATGACAATGTTGCAACCTGTAAAAAGTTTTATCGTGACAACAAAAATCGTTGCATCATTTTACAACCAGCAAATCCAGATTATTCACCAATTGTAATTAATCAAGAAAATGAAGCTGGCTTTAGAATCATTGGTAAGCTTTCTTTAGTTATTAATAAAAGATAATTTTAACAAAAAGACCTAACAATTTCTATGTTAGGTCCAATACTTCTTTAATTTTCAATAAGACACCTTGCTCATCATTTGAAGCTGTTAATCCATAAGCAATTTCTTTAATTGGATCAACTGCATTTTCCATTGCATAGCCATATTTAACTTGCTGCAATAATTCATAATCATTCATTTGATCTCCAAATGCCATACATTCATCTGGTTCTATTTCATAAATAGCTTGTAAAAAACGCATCCCAATTCCTTTGTTGATTTCTTTATTATGAATATCCATCCAGACATTTCCTGCAGTAACTATTTTTACTTCTTCAGGAAGTAATGGTTCAATTAAAGCTAATTTTTCTTCAATTTTACCTTCAGGATCATTAATAGATATTTTCATAATCTCATCATCTATTTCATCATATGAAGCTACAAATTGATAGTTACAATAATGCATTTTAACAATATTTTCAAAATCTCTATCTTTTTCTAAAATGTAAGCTCCTTTACGTCCACACATAATAACTGGTAATTGAAGATATTCTTTTAAAATATTTTTTATTTTTTTTAAACAATCAACTGATAATGTATTATGATACAATTCACGAGAACCTTCTGCAATAAAACAACCATTTTCAGCTATAAAATACATTTGTTCACTTAATGGTAAAAACTTTTGATATAAACGGAAATATTGATTACCACTAGCAATAACAAATTTAATTCCTTTTTCTTTTAATTTATAAAATATATCAATGAATTCTGGATCAAACTGTTTATTAGAATCTAAAAAAGTTCCATCCATATCAGTTGCAATTAATTTAATCATAAAAAACCTCCTTTTATAATCAGTAATATAGCATAATACTATTATTAAAAAAAGAGTCAATTTAAACTACTTGCTATTAGTTAATTCTTCTAACATTTTATCGCCATCGCTGGCTGCTTTTACCTTTCCAAACGCTTTAATAATTTTCCCTTCTTCATCAATTAAATATGTAGTTCTTACTACACCCATAAATTCACGTCCATACATTTTTTTTAGTTTCCAAACATCATATGCTTGTAATACTTTTGTTTCAGGATCAGATAAAATAATAAATGGTAATTGATATTTTTGAGCAAATTTACTATGAGCACTAACACTATCCTTGCTTATCCCTATTACTAGTGCCCCATTTTCTTCTATCGCAGGATAATTTTGAGCATAGTTACAAGCCTGTTTAGTACATCCAGGTGTATTATCTTTACTATAAAAATATAAAATAACTTTTTTTCCTTTGAATTGACTTAAACTTATTTCTTCACCATTTTGATTTAATAATGTAAAATCAGGTGCTTGACTTCCCACTTCTAACATTTTAAAATTCCTCCTTCTAATCATTTAATAATAAAAGGAAACATGTTTACCAGTATATTCGTAACATGGTAAAGTCTGATGTTTTATTCCTTTTATTTGTTTTTCTTTTAACAAGTGCCCATCTTCTAAACAATAATTTATATATTCTTTAGTTAATGGATAATGATGATGGCTTGGTATAATCGTTGTAATATCATCTTGATAAGTTAATAATTTTTCTAAGCTTTGAAGATATAAATCTAAATTTCGATGTTGACCAAACATGTATATCGGCCCAGTTTGAACACTATCACCTGGTAAAAGCAGTTTTTTATTACGATCTAAAAAAGCAATACTGCCATAACTATGTCCAGGAATCTCAATAACTTCAAATTTATACTCACCAGTTTCTAAAATATCACCTTCATTGATTTCTTTAACTTTTATATTACCATCAATTAAAGGCATGTCATTTTTATGAACATAACATTCATCAAATTGTTTTAAACCACCGCTATGGTCTTTATCACCATGGCTAAGAACAACTTTTACTGGCAAGTTAGTTATCTTTTGAATTTTAGATTTAAGATCAGTATTTCCAAAACCAGTATCAATCAATAAAGCTTCAGTTGATCCTATAATCAAAAATTCACGTACATGTCCATCATCTATAATATAAAAATTAGGAAAATATTCTGTAATTTGCATAAAATCACCTTCCTCACCTAATTTTATCTTATTTAAATTAATAGGTAAAGTTGCATTATCTTTATTTAATTATAGAAATATTAAAAATACGATTCTCTTTAATAAACATTATTGTTTACTAATTTGAATCGTATCATTTTAAATCATTATTAACTATACAACTTTAAAACCCAAAGAATTCTAAAAATTTTTCTAAAATAGATTTTTCTTTCTCTACTTTAACTGTTTGCTTCTTTTCTACCTTTTTTTCAATTGCTGGTGTTGTAATAACAAACTGAATATCATAAACAGTACTATTATTAGAAGAAACATAAGATACAACCTGGTAATCATCGTTACTAAATTCACTTAACATTTCACTTATAGAATCATCAACCATAGAGTCAATATCATTAGTCTGATTTTTAAATTCCGTTGTTCCTTTAACTAATTCTTGTGTTCCTTGATACAAATCACTACTACCATTAGCAAGCGTTAAAGATCCTGTATATATTTGTTCATAGCCCTCTACAATCTGATTTAAAGCATTAGTGTAGTTATTAAAACCATTATTTAAATTACCATAGTTAGCAGCCAGGGTACTAATTCCTGTTTTAAGTTGATCCATGTTCTCTAAGATCGTTGTTAATTCATTTGCTAAATTAATTATCTCTTGATTAAATAATCGATAGTTTTCTTCTAACGTCAAAGCCCCATTAATAACAGTGTTCCCTGAAATGTCCGGACTTAACTGGTTATTAAATTGCTTTAAAATTTTTTCACTTTCAGCTCCTGCCTTTAATAAAATAATTAATTGACTATAAAATTCACTATTGGCTGGATCGGTAGCAATTAACGACTCCAACTTAGCAATCATTTCTTCACTTTGATTATAAACTGAACTAATTGATCCACCAGTTGCATTTTTATATTGTTCGATCGCCTGATTCATTGAATTTAAAGAGGCTACTAAAGTGCTAATACCTGTTTGAATTTGATTGGTGCTATCAATTAATTGATTTATTTTTGTAGCATCAATATCTATTTTTTGTAATGTACTATCGATTATAGATAATGCTTCTTGTACTTCTTTTGAACCACTTGTTAATTTATCAGACTGTTGATTCAAAGTAACTAAGGCTGTTTTAATTTGATTAATGCCATTTACTAAATCGTTACTTCCTTGATCTAACGATGAAGCACCAATATTTAGATCATTAGCCCCACTATCTAATTGATTAACAGCACTTTGTACTTCTCCAATTTTATTATCTATCAAGCTAGTATTAATATTACTTTTATCTATCGCTAAATTTAAACGAATTCCGTTAATAGAAATTCCACCCATTTCAAAATCTGTTACATCACTAGTAATTTCTAATGTTTCACTATTACCAGGTAAAAGTGTATAAGTAATTTGTTTATTATCACCAGCATTAGCAATCATTGCCCCATTTGCAATAATATTTTTACAATTATTGCTGTTTAAACTAGCTGTTATTTGTAAAGCATAATTATTAAAATACACTTCATTAACATCTTTATTTTCAGTAATTTCGATTCTTATAGTTAATTTTCCTTTACAACCAGCAACCTTATTGCCCGCTATTTTTTTACCATTTAAATAATAACTAATTTTAAAGTTCCATGGTAAACTTGGATCTTCCAAATATCCTTGATAAGATAATTTTTCTTCATCAGTAGTTGCCTTAACCTGATTATTTTTATAAACCAATTTATCAGTACTACTCAAATTTTTTACCTGACTATAATTTCCATAATCAATTAATTTATTATTTCGAGGATAAACGATATTAACTACATAACTTTCATCAACAGTACCATCCTGATTTAAATTTGCATAAATAACTTCTTCTTTAGGACTTGAAGGTTCAATTCCTTGAATCGGAATAATACAATTACCAGCAACTACGCTACAAAGCCCTAAAACCAATATTTTATTACTTATTTTCATCATTAATAACTTCCTTTCTATTTTTAGAAAACCTAAATTTCAAAATCCAGCGATCAAATAAAGTTAAAAAACCAGGTAACGCTAGTAAAACAAACATCAAACTAAATAACGTTCCTCGATACAATAAGATTCCTAACTCAGCTAATATTCCATGAGTAGAAATTTTTCCCAATATAAAACCTACAATTGTTAAAATTGATCCACTCGTTAAAATAGGTAAAGTCGAATATCTAATAGCATGATCTAATGCTGATATTTTAGAGCGCTTTTTACGAGTATTTAAATATCGATCTGAAAAAGCAATAGCGTAATCAACTGTAGCCCCCAATTGAATTGAACTAATAATCAAATATGAAATATAGAAAATAGGTTCATTTGTTAAAGCTGGCAATGATAGATTAACCCAAATTGCTCCTTCAATTACTAAAACTAATACTGCTGGTAATAAAATAGTTTTAGTAGTTAAAACAATGATTATAAATACTGCTATGATAGCTACTGCATTTACTAGTTTCATGTCTGCTGTTGTTACATTTTTCATATCATAAGTAGAAGGTACTGCACCAGCAAGATGATATTCTTCGTAATATTCACTAGTAATCTGCTTAATTTCTTGAACATTATCAAATGCCTGGTCACCTTCATAATCACTGTCAATCGTTAAAACAAAGCGAGTGTAATTTTCACCATCAAGCTGATCTAGTAAGCTTTCATCCAAATACTCTTTAGGCACTGATACCCCAGCACTATCAACATAAGAAATAATATCCTTGACATAATCAAGCTGATTCAATTCATCTGATAACTGTCCTTCTATCGCTGTTGAGCCTTTTGGTACCATTAAAACCATTTGATTCGATTTACCAAAGATACTTTCAATTTTAGTAGTATCTTCATAATATTCCGTTCCATTTGTTAATATATGGCTAGAGCCATAATAAAAAGTATTTTGATTTTGTATAAAATAGCAAGGAATTGCCAAAACAAAAAAGATAACTACCATTACATATCTGATTTTCAAAACAAATTTAGAAAAATATTTAAATGTTGGCATAAATGAACGATGTTCAAATTTTTCAATCACTTTATAAAACTGTACCGATACTGCTGGTAAAAATGTAAAAACTACAATTATCGTGATAATAATCGATTTAGTCATTACTAATCCCAAATCTACACCTAGTTTAAATTTCATTAATAACAAAGCTGCAAAACCAATTATTGTTGTTAATGCAGAAGCACTAATTGAACTAAATGAGTTTTTTACAGCCTTGGTCATTGCTAAAACACTATCATCACCACTTTTACGATAGGTTGCAAAACGATCCATTAAAAAAATTGAGTAGTCCATAGAAACAGCTAACTGTAAAATACTACCGGCAGCATTAGAAACAAAGCTAATTTCTCCTAATAATATATTAGTCCCACGATTGATTAAAACTGCTATTCCAATTGTTAGCATAAAAATTATTGGATCTGCCCATGATGTTGTAGTTAAAAATAAAATTATAAAGACAACAATTACTGCAATTATAGCAATTTTTTTAACTTCAGGTTCCGTGGCTTCAGTTGCAGCGGCTGTCGAAACTGCATCACCCGTTAAACTAATTTTTTTTGTTGTTAAAGTTTTTATCTCATCAATGGCAGTAATGGCTTTATCCGTATCTAATGCAACACTATATAAAGCACTGTTATCTTGATAATATGTTTCAACAATACTAGAATCCATCATTTCTAATGGAACTGTTATATCTTGTGAGTCGTCTAACCACGTAACTGAATTTACACCATCTACTGATAATAATTGTTCTTTAAACTCTAATGCTTCAGGAATAGAGATATCTTCAACCATAATTCTAGCGTTAGGTACATCACTATCAAATTCATTCTCCATTGTCTCCAAAGCAATCGTTGAAGCTGCACTTTCTGGTAAATAATCATTAATATTATAATTTACAGCTACAAATGTTGATAATATGGCACTCATTAAAGCTAAAACCACATAAAAAACAATTATAATACGACGATGCTTTAGTATTTTTTCAATAAATGCATCCATTTTAACCTCCTTTAATAAACGTAAGTTTATAAATCAACATATAGTTAATAAATTGACACTTGTTTATTTATTAACTATAATTAAATTATATGCAGTAATGATTGGTATATTCAATATGCAATCTACTAGCTAATGTTGAAAAATCAACATTTTTAAAAAAGGAGTTGATATTATGGTAAACAAATCAAGTAACAATCGCAGTGTTCGTAAAACCAAAAAAATTTTAACTAATAATTTAATTACTTTACTTAAAAAAAAGCCTATAAATCAAATTTCAGTTAAAGAACTTACTGATTTATGTGATTTAAATCGCGGTACTTTTTATCTGCATTACAAAGATATTTATGATATGATTGAATGTCTTGAAAATGAAATAATTGAAGATCTTCATAAAATTTTAAATGATTGTAAATTAAATCGTCCTTTGGATCTTTTAGACCCACTGTTTTCATATATTTATGAAAATCGTGATTTAACTATGGTATTAATTGGTGAACATGGTGATATTTCTTTTTCATCTAAATTGATTGAAATTGTAAAAATCTATTGTTTCGATACATGGAAAAAAGAATTTAAAATTAATGATGATGAAATTTATGAAATATATTTTAAATTTATTACTTCTGGATTTTTAGGAGTTTGCGACATGTGGCATAATAGCAGTTTTAATATTCAGCCACACAAATTGGCTATTTTAGTTGATGAAATAATATCTAGTGGCATTTTAAATAAAAATAACTCTATCCATAGCTAAAAAATTTCTATTACTAACACTTTTTAAATTTGATAATCAAAAAACAGAAATTCAAACGAATTTCTGTTTTTATCTTTTTAAACTAATTATAATATTTTAAAATTTTTTATAAAATATACTCTTCGATAAATTTACCAATTCCATCACTATCATTATCATCACAAATATAATCAGCAACACTCTTAGTTTTGTCACTACCATTTTCCATGACAACACCAACACCAGCGTTTAAAGTCATATCATAGTCATTATCAGCATCACCAAATGAACATAAATCAGCCATAGATATACCGTGTAATTTCATAACTTCTTTTAAACCATTAGTTTTAGATACTCGTGGATCCATATATTCATATAAAATACTAGCTGTTTTTAATGAAGCTGATTTATAATTTGGATTTGAAAAAGATTTACTTTTTTCAATAACAGTATCCATATACTCTGGTTTACAAATTATTATTAATTTAGCACGTGGTTTGCTTAAAAACTCATCAAAATCAACTACTTGATAATCAACTCGATCATCTTTTGCTAATTTACGAATATATTCATCATCTTTAGGTGAAAATAATATTCCTTGATCTGGAATAGCGAAATTTAAATCCATGCCTTCATAATGACGCATAATATCTTTGATTAATTCACCATCAAGAGGATAGCTTGATTTTTCAACATTTAATTGATAATCATAGATTTCACTTCCACCAGTACCAACTATAGTATCTACTAAGCCTGCAATTCCCCATGTCTTTAAAAGTGTTTTAACACTGTGAACATCTCTACCAGTACTTAAACCAAATAAAATTCCTTTGTTGCGAGCTTTTTTTATTGCTTCTACAGTCATTGGACTTACAATACCTTCATTATTTAATAATGTGCCATCTACATCACACATAATTGCTTTAATATTATCTAATTTACTCATCTTTTCTTCCTCCGCTTGCTACTAATTATTTTAGTAAGGGATTATTTATTATCAAGCAATTTTAATTTATTTGTAATTTATTATCATAAATACTTCATCTTGTAATTATTTTTTTGATAAAAAAATAACAATCATTAAAAGCTAACTATTACGTTAGCTTTTAATCAACATCTTTAATTTTCTTTTCAATTTCATCAATGACTATTTTCATCGCTTTAATACGAGCATACTTTTTATCATTAGACTCTAATACAAACCATGGTGCAAATTCAGTATTAGTTTTTTGTAACATCTCAGTAACCGCATTTTCATATAAATCCCATTTTTCACGATTACGCCAATCTTCATCAGTAATTTTCCATTGTTTTTCTGGTGTATTTTGACGTTCTGTAAATCTTGCTAATTGCGTATCTTTATCAATTTGTACCCAGAATTTAATTACTACTGCACCCCAATCAGACAATTCTTTTTCAAATTCATTCATTTCATTATAAGCTCTTTGCCAATCATTTTCACTACAGAATCCTTCCAGCCGCTCAACCATTACCCGACCATACCAGGTCCGATCATAAATAGCCACATGACCGTCTTTTGGAAGGCGTTTATAAAAACGCCAAAGATAATGTCGATTAATTTCACTTTTATCAGGAGCAGCTATTGGATATACTGTATAACCCCGCGGATCTAATCCAGAAGTAACTCTTTTTATATTACCACCTTTTCCAGCAGCGTCCCAACCTTCATAAGCAATAATAACCGGTATTTTTTTACGATAAATAATATTATGTAATTTTCTAAGTTTTTTACGACATTTTTTTAATTCTTTACGATATGTTTCTTCATCGATTGTTAAACTTAAATCACATTCATTAAGATTAATTGTTTCCCTTAGTGGATAAATATTATCAATAATCAAGGCATCTTTCTTTTCATGATCTAAACGATTTTGAATACAACTCATTAAAGTTTCTAATACTTGTAATTGCGCTAATTTTTTATTAGTAGCATCAATAACATACCATGGTGCATAAGCTGGATTAGTTTGATTCATGTAATCATTATATAGATTCAAATATTCATCATAATGTTTATTTTGCCAAATATCATCATCACTAATACGCCATTTAGTATTTTTATGCTTTAATAATCGTTTCATTCTTTTAGCTTGTTCTTCTTTAGAAATGTGGAAGAAGAATTTAATTACTAAATAACCATTATCTACTAATGATCGTTCAAAATTATTGACACTTTGAACTCTTGCAACATATTCTTTTCTAGAAATATCTTGATAAATATACTGTTTTACAATATCATTCATCCAGCCATGATCATAAAATGTTGCCATTCCATTTTCTGGAATTCGTATAAAGTGACGATATAAAAATGGTTTTCGAGTCTCATCCTCACTAATTTTATTCATTGTTTCAACAGTATAAAAACGGGGATCCATGTTTTGAATAACCTTACCTAAAGTCGTCCAAATTCCAGAAGCACCCCAGCCTTCAAATAAAACAACCACTGGCAGTTTCTTTTTCTTTAATAACATTTGTTTTCTAGATAACTCTAGCTTAGCATTTTCTAAACATTCCTCAATATCATCTGCCAATTCTATTTCTTCAAACCTATATTCCTTTAACATAACTTTCCTCCTTGTTTTTATTTTAGCACTCTAGTGTAAGCGCTTAAAGTGAAATAAATTAAAAAGCGCCAAAATTACTCAATATCTTATTTTTTACCTTATATTCAAGTAAAATAATCATTAATCAAGGAGTTTTTTTATTAATGGACTACTTTTTATCGTAATAAAATACTAATTCAAAATATGAAAATATTTATATCTATGGTATAATATTTATAAAGATAAACCCACTAAGTGATAATCTAAAATGATTATCACTTTTTAAAAAAGAGGTCTTGTATGAAAGAAACATATAGTAAGAATTATTTTGAAAAATATGCTGCTTTAACCCTAATGAAAATTTTAAATGTTGCAGAAGATCAAATTATTCAATCAGATCGACCAGATTTACGTATTCCTGATTGTAATTATGGAATCGAAGTAACGCAGGCTTTAACTCCTGTGGAAGCTGTAGCCGATATTAAAAAACCACTTTATGCAATCTTACAAATAAATCCTTTTGACCATAATGAAGATGATTTAGAATTTGTAATGCAAAAAATTGATAATGCAATTGAAAGAAAAGAGCAAAAAAGTAAAAATTATCAAAAGTATTCAAGCAATGGTTTATACATTTTTTCCCATTGTCATAATTTACCAAAACATTTACTTGAAGAATATTTTAATAACCATCCATTAACAGACAGCTTCTACCAGCATATCTATATTAATTGTGTTAGTCATGTTTATCATTATCAATGTATTGATAATACTTTCGAACGCATTAACTATCATTATAGTGAATTATCTAAAATGAATCATATTGCTTTAGAATTTGAAAAACATTGTAAGAAAACAAGACGTAAAATTATCTTATAAACAATCTAGCCACATTTCTAGTGGCTTTTTTATATTACAAAAAAGCGAGCATTGCTCGCTTAGGTATTAAGACGATATTTCCAGCCGCCTTTTAAAAATCTTCTAGCTAATAAAAAGCAGCGACTAACATTATCTACAACCATCATGACCCAGACTGCTTCAATTCCTAAATTTAATAAATTAATCATAATAAAGCTGCCAGTTACTCTAATTCCCCACATTGTAATTAAAGAAAATACAAATGGTGCTTTAGTATCACCCATTCCATTGAATGTTCCCTCTAAAATAATTAAAATACCGTAGAACGGTTCCGAAACTGAAACTATTCTTAATACCCGGGCTCCTAATCTGATTACTTCTGGATCAGGTGTAAAAATGCCCATTAGATTTTCTGCAAAAACAAACAATAATCCCCCACAAATAATCATTAATAACACAGTCATTGCACAAATTAAATAAGTTACTTCTTTTACCCGATGTTCACTTTTTTGACCAATGGCATTACCAACAAGCGTAGAAGCCGCACTTTGGAAACCATAACCTGGTATATAGAAAGCCTGCTCTGCTTGAATGGCAATTGTATGAGCCGCAAACTGAACAACTCCCAGCTTAGCTATCAGCGAAGAAAAAGTAACTTGACCCAGACAAATAACACTTCTTTCTAAGACTACTGGAATTCCTATCGATAGACATTCTTTAAATTCAGCTGGATAAAAATGAAAGCCAGTTTTCTTAAAATTAAAAGTTGGATTTCGATAATAGCGAACAAACATCATAACACCACCAGCTACAAATGATATTGCAGTAGCAATAGCGGCACCAGCAACCCCCATATTGGCACCATAAACAGTAATTCCAAATATTTGGCGCGTTGGATAAATTAAAAAGAAATTAAAAACAATATTTATTAAATTCATATATAAACTTATTAACATCGGTGTTTTCATATCACTGACACCACGTAATAACGACGATAAAATCAATACTGTACATCTAAATAATAATGGAATAGAAATAATCAAAAAATATGTAGTTGCATCCTTACGAATAGCCGGTGCACCATTTAACCAGCCTGGCAAATACGGAGCAATGGCTACACAAATAACCGTCAATGTCAACCCAACTATCAATGTAAAAAAAAGTGCCTGTTGCCCTGTTCTTTGGACTTTTTCATGATTATTAGCCCCTACAGCCTGGGCACATACGGCCAATATCCCTACCCCAAAAGCAATTGCAATACTTGTTACTAACCAGCATACAGTCGATGTTAATCCAACTGCTGCAGAAGCATTAGCACCTAGTGCTCCAACCATCGCAGTATCAACATAAGAAACAACAACATTCATCGCTTCTTGAATTATTGCTGGCCAAGCTAAAAATAAAATTGGTTTAATCTGCTTTTGATACTTTTCCACATTTTCACCTCCATCAAATCATATTATCATTATACACATTTTTTATAATTCTTAAATAATAAAATCTCTAATCATTCGACTAGAGATCCAATTAAATAACAAAATTTATTTCAATATTTCTACCAGTTCTTTTATATATTCTTGAATTGATTTATTTTCAACTCCTAAAACATGTCCAGAACATTTACTTACTGGTATAAAATATTTTGTTGCTTCACTAGCACTAATTGCACTAGCCATCGCTGGTGAAACTTCTCCATACATTGAATTAGCAAAAACAAAACCAATGGGACCAACGATCATCTTAGCATTTTTAGCATTATAGATAATTGCATTTTCACCTGTTGCCACAACATCAGCCCCAGCTTTTTTCATTCGATTAGTAGCTGCACTATTGGTTCCAATTGCAATTATAAACAAATCATCTAATTCCTTTTTTAGTATTTCAACAACACTACTGCCAATTCCACCACCTTGGCCATCAATTACAACTATTTCCCTTTTTTCATTTGTCATATACTAATTTAATATCCCTTCTAAAGATTACTTTTTTATATTATACTCCTTAAAGCAAACTTCAAGTCAAGAAAAATAACAACTATTCATTAATAATTGATGGATTATAAACACTAGGTGATTTTAATGTTCTTACCAAAACTTCGGCCTGCTCTTTAGTTAACTGACTTGGTTCAACATTGTAATAATAGTTACTTGCTGCTTTAATACCATAATTGCCTTCACCTAAATATGTAATATTTAAATACATCTCTAAAATTTCATCTTTACTATAATCTCTTTCCAATTGCCAGGCGATAAATACTTCGGCAAATTTTCTATCTAAACTTTTTTCAAAACTTAGACATAAATTTTTAGCTAATTGTTGTGTTATCGTACTGCCACCTTCTTTATAAGACCAGGTAGCTAAATTCGTCAACATAGCTCGAGTTAAACCAATATAGTCTACACCATGATGCTGATAAAAACGATGATCTTCACTTTCAACAACTAGTTCAACATATACATCAGCTATTTCATCAAGTTTTACATAATCTTCTTTGTTTTGTAATTCTGCAACTCTTTGTTCAATATTCTTTTCCTCAATTACATCCTGATAAACTTTATAACCTTGATAAGCATAAAATCCACAAAATATTAAAGCAATAAGTATTATGATAACAAATAAACGGAAAATAATTTTTTTCATACAAATCCCTCTTTTATATCTAATACTATTATAATAACTACAATAACTATATTTTTCCATCGATATGCATTACATAACCTTACAAAATCGTCACTTTATAATATTAAAAGATAGCTAACTGCCTAGCTATCTTTTAATCATGAAAATATCCGGGGAAAGATATATCTTGTAGTCTGTTTGAAAAAGGATTGAAAAAACAATGTAAATATCTTTGACTACGCTTGTAATTATATTAAAGGAATTTCGAAATAATGAGTCACTAATTTATAAGATTATCAACCATTTTTGGTAAAATATGTTTTAAGAATTATATAGCTTAATAGCTATTTGATAAATTCTTTTTAAAACAAATTCTAATTCCGCTTTAGTAACTCGTGAAATACTTAATCTAATACTTTGCTCATTATTATAGTTATAATAGCTGCTATGATTAGTTGATACGTAAATATCTTCTTTTTCTAATTGTTTTACTAATAGATCACTATTAATCTTTTTTGAAAATTTTAACGTAAAATAATAACCAGATTTGCCACCTATTAATTCAATAATTTGATTATCCCATTCTTTTGTAATCTTTTTTACAACCTCTAATTTACTTTGAATTTCTTTAGCGATTGTTTTAGATTGAAATTGATAAATATCACTACGAATATAAGCTTCTAAAGTTGCCTGTGAAACTAGTGATGGCATATGATAAGAGTAATAATATGATAGTTTAGTCATTTTATCCATCGTTTCTATAAAATCATCGCCTACAACAGCAATACCAATTCTTATAAATGGAATTGTTTTAGTATAACTACGTAAATAAATACAATGATCACGATTAGAAAAATAATATAACGGTAAATATTTGGGAATTGGATCATAATGACTAAAATAATCATCTTCAATAATATAAACATCGTATTTTATTGCTAGTTCCATAATTTTTTTTCGTGTTTGATGGTCATAATAAGTTCCTAAGGGATTATGATGACGAGGAATAGTATAAAAAAACTTGATTTTTTCGTATTTAAAAATACGTTCTAGTTCTTTTAAATCAATACCATATTGATCTCGTTTAATTACTTTAACTGGTAATTTCATTTCTTTTAAATATTTTATATAAAACGAATAACTAGGTTCTTCGATTAAAATAGTATTTTTTCCATTTGGAAACGGACTATTAGAAAAAATCGTTAACATTTGCATGATTCCTTGAATCAAATAAATATTTTTTTCACTAGTATAAATTCCATCTAATTGTAAATATGATGGTAATATTTCATTTAAACTATCAACTCCTCTTACAGTCAAATCTAATGTTTTAAACGAATAAAGTTCAGCAGCAATATTTAAACACTGTTTCATTTCGTTAAATAAATGACTGTTTACTAGAGGGTTACCTGTCTCTAAATGATAACCTTCATGATTATTAGATTGGATTCTAATTCCATCAGCAATGTAATATCCACTTTGTGGTTTAGAAAAAATTAAACATTGTTTTTCTAAAGTTTCATATGCTTTTAAAACAGTCCCCTTGCTTACTTGATATTGATTGGCCATTATCATTAGTGATGGTAATTTATCACCAGGTTTATATTTATTATTTTGAATATTTCTTTTTATATCAGCCACAATTTGTTCATAGTATTTCATTTTTATCACCTACATTAATATTATAGCACAAATTGTACTAGTACAGTTTGAAGTTATAGCTATTGTATTTTTATTAATAAGCAATATAATTTAAGTATCGATAGGTTAAAAAAGGAGAAATAGATAAATGGAAAAAAAAGAATCTGTAAAAATTGTTACTATTGGTGGTGGGAGCAGTTATACTCCAGAATTAGTTGAAGGCTTTATTAATCGTTATGATACTTTACCAATTAAAGAATTATGCTTAGTTGATATTCCTGAAGGTAAAGAAAAATTGGAAACTGTTGGGGCGTTAGCTCAAAGAATGGTTAAAAAAGCTGGATTACCTATGAAAGTCACTTTATCTTATGACCGCAGAGAAGCTTTAAAAGGTGCTGATTTTGTAACAACACAAATGCGTATCGGTCGTTTACCAGCACGTATTTTAGATGAAAGAATTCCTATTTCTCATGGTATGATTGGTCAAGAAACAAACGGTGCCGGAGGAATGTTTAAAGCTTTTAGAACTATTCCTGTTATTTTAGACATCGTAAAAGATATCCAAGAAATATGCCCAGATGCCTGGTTAATTAACTTTACAAATCCTGCAGGGATGGTTACTGAAGCAATTTATCGTTATACTGATTTTAAACGCGCCATTGGTTTATGTAATGTTCCTGTAAATATGGTAAGTGGTTTTGCAAAAATGTTAAACGCTAAAGAAGAAGATGTAACAATGGAAATCCAAGGTGTTAATCACTTTATCTTTGCAACTGATGTTTTTGTAAATGGTGTTTCTCGTTTTGATGAATTATTAGATCGTTATGCAAACTTAAAAGAAGAAGATACTATTCAAATGAAAAACTTCGTTTCTTTACCATATTCACCATCATTTATCAAAGGATTAAAGGCTATTCCATGTCCTTATCATAATTATTACTTCTATACTAAAGAACAATTAGAAGAAGAACAAGAACAATTTAAAACTGGTACAGTTCGTGGTGAAGTTGTTAGTAAAACAGAAGATGAATTATTTGAATTATATGGTCATGAAGAATTAGCAGTTAAACCTAAACAATTAGAAATGCGTGGTGGTGCTAAATATTCTGATGCAGCTTGTAACTTAATTCAATCTATCTACAATAATACTGGTGATATTCAATATGTTGATGTAAGAAATAATGGAGCTATTGCTGACTTACCAATGGATAGCGCTGTTGAAGTTGCCTGTCGCATTACTGCTGATGGTCCAAAACCAGTAGCAACTGGAGCATTAAAATTACCAATTAGCGGTTATGTTCATATGATGAAATCATTTGAAAGATTAGTATGTGAAGCTGCGGTTACGGGAGATCGTGATTTAGCAGTTACTGCTTTAAATATCAACCCATTATGTCCTAGTGATGCTCTTGCTAATATAGTTGTTGATGAGTTAATTGAAGCTCACAAAGAATATTTACCACAATTTACAAAAAATAAATAATATTTTAAAAATACAATAAAGACAGTTTCAAAACTGTCTTTATTGCTTTAATCAATCTTCTTTATTACTATTTCATAATTATTTTCATTTAAATACAATATTAAATATGTTAGCGGTAAAGAAAATCGTTTACGACCACAACTACCAGGATTTAAATATAATGTTTTCCCCTTTTGATAACAAGCTAATTGATGCGAATGACCATAAATATAAAAATCAACATCCTTTTTTTGATGCAATTCATGAATTAAATAAAAAGAATGACCAGCAATCTCAAAATATTCTTCTTCATTTAAATCTAAATTATCATTATTCCCTTTTACTACATAAACCTTTGTTAGTTGTTGTAGTTCATCTAATATCTCTTTTTTTACAATATCTCCTGCATGAATGATATAATCACAATCTTTTAAATCATTAATAACTACTTCTTTTAATACATTATGAGTATCTGAAATAATTCCAATTTTTAACATCTTTAATCTTTACCTTTTATATTATTGCTCTTTAAAAAATCTTCTAATTCCTGATTTGATAAATCTTTTTGTTTAGTATTGAAATAACGCATCGTATCTTTAACTTTGGCACTTATATAGGCATTATAATCTATTTTTTCACGGTAGATAGTATAAAACTCATAAACATAAGCTAAACCACCTTGAGCTTTAATACTATTTTTTAACGTATCTGCTATTGTTTCAAAATCAAGATTAGTATCAATATATAAAAATACCTTAGGTCCCACAATTTTAATGATATAAATTCCATCAATATCATCATATTTTCTATTATTGATCCACTCCATTAATCTTTTAAATCTTGCTGCTATTAAAACTATTACCACAACATATTACCCTTTCTTTATATTAATATTTAATTTCAAATGAATGTTCTGAAGGTTGTATCGTTAAATCTTCAACTTCTATATTATCAATAATAATATAACGAATATTTTGCATTTCCTTTATTAATTGTTGTATCTTAGTTTCTTCACCTTGAAAACAAGCCTCAACTGAACCATCATAAAGATTACGGACCCAGCCAGTTAAATTAAGCGCAGTTGCTTTTTGATATGTAGTAAAACGAAAACCAACGCCTTGAACTCGTCCTTTAAAAATATAATGTTTTCTAACAAGCATATAAGTAACCTCCTAACCATGCAATAATTATATCACAAATATAACTTTATATAGGTAAATAAAGCATAATAAAAGCACCTCTATTTTAAATAGAAGTGCTAGTCTTTGAACTAATTTAACTTACGAGTTTTCTTTGTTACTGTATATAAAACTGATGCTCCGGCTAATCCTAATAAAGCCCAAGCCAAATTAGTTTCATCACCTGTTTTTACAGATGAACTTTTTTTATTTTGAGGAGTATTGGCGTTTACATTAGAATTGTCTTGATCATCTGTATTTCCTGGATTTTTATTGTCATCATCTGGAGTTTGACCAGGATTTTCTTCAGGTTCAGTTGGTAAATTATTTCTAAAGTTTGCTGAAGCAATAAATAATTCTTCACGATCTGTTAGACCATTTGCAAAAATTTCATCTAAACGTTCACCTGTAACAATTTGTCCATTTTCAACAATTACTAAACCACCTTGCCAAGCAGAATCTGCAGTGATTTGTTCTTTAGCATATTGCATAGCTGTAGCAACCCAGCTTGCATATTCTGGTGTATTTAAATATGGTGTATGTCCACCAATGATATATTCAATTCCATTGTCTTTAATATATTGTTCTGTTTTTAAAGCTCCATTTAGCCAACCATCTATTGTTGATAAAGTCACTGTTGAACCACCTAAATGTACTTGCGCTCCTAGAGTGTCACCACTATATAAAACATTATTAGTTAAATCTGCTAATTGTCCTCCAGCAGGTGTATGTTCATTAGGAATTTCTATAAATTGGAATTCATGATTAGCAGCTGTGAATTTTTCACCATCAGCAACTGTTGTAACTTTGTCTTCACCAAATAAAGTAACTAGATCTTTACCATCTTTAGTAGGATGTGGTTCATTTTCTGGCCAAATAATTGAAGTAATTTCACTTAATCTTTCATCTTGAGCAATTACAGATAAATTGTTGCAATGGTCGCTATGATTGTGAGTTAAGAAAATCTTCAATGATTCACATTCAGGTCCAATAACATCTTTGATTACTTTATTAATAACATTTTCACCATAAAAATCAACATCAATCATAAATGCTTCTTTACCATCTTCACTTACATAAATGATTGGATTTTCTAGGTCGGTATTTCTTAACATATACCATTTACCATTACCTTTAGTTTGCATATCAATTACAAAGAAATTAGCATAAGCTCTAGTAAGTGGCCCCTCATGCTCTTTATGATCAGCATCAATTGCATCTTGGTCAAATCCCATTACTAATCCTGTAATTGAATCATCAGCACCTAAATCATATCCCCACCAGCCATGAGAATCGATATGGAATTTTAATGTTACGTTTCCTTCATTGCTTGTTGCAATAACATCAGTGCCACCTAACTTAGAATTTTGTGCAAATTCAGCAGAATCATAAGTTGAATTTTTATCATATTTTAAGTTTGTTCCAGTATCAAAATTTATAATTTGATTAATTAGTCCTAATAATTCATCGATATAAGCACCATCAACTTTATTACCAGCACTATCGATTACTGTATATCCAGGATTAGCATCCAATATTTGTTTTATTTGTTTTACATCTGTAAAGTAATTAACCATATTGTAGAAACTAATTCCTGCTTCAGATTTACCATTTAAATAATCTGAATTTAAGTAAACATCTTTTAATAAAACATCTTTGAATGTTAATGTTTTAGCTTCATTATCTTTTTCACCACTTAAATCAGTAGTGTCTAAATGTTCTTTTAATAAATCAGAAACATGAACATCAGTTTTTGTTCCATCACTTTCATATTTTGGAAAAGTAACTTCACTAATTGCTTGTTGACAATTTCCTGTTACATTTTCAATTGTTTTTTGTTCGACATTATTATTTTGATTTTCCTCATTAACATAGTTTATTGGTTGGTTACTTTGTTCATTTTCACCATTTTGATTATTTTCATCATTTACTGGTACGGTTTCTTCAATAATAACCTCATTTGATGGATTATCAGTTTCATTTGCCATCAATGTCGTAATTGATGAACCTAACATCATTGATGTTGTTAAAAATGCACTTAAAAATAAATTTTTCTTATTCATAATATCCCTCCTGCATTTATCTTAACACCGATGTATGCGTTTACATATTTTTTAAAATCAATTTTAATTCTTTTGATGACACATAGTTTTTTATTTAAAATTAGTCTCATATTTTGAGACAAAAAAAACTAAACCAATTACTTAGTTTAGCTTATTTTTATAGATTTACTGATAAAACATCTGATAATACTGATGTTTTATCATATCTAAAAGCAGCAATAAAATTATATCATCATACTCACTGCTATCTGTTTTAGGTAAATTAAAATATATTTTGATATTTTTTACATGTTGACTATCTTGTGACAATAAAATAGTATCTGGATTTAATAAACACATTTTTTGATATTCCGATTGATGCGTTTCTTGAAACCGTCCCGAAATAGTAATAATCATAACCGCACCATCTTTTTTATCAATATTTAACGGTGCATAAGAAATATGTTCCATATGAACAGAAACACCCATTATCGCCATATCTTCACATAAAGATTGAGTTAGCATAACTGGAAAAGCAGCTCCGTAAACATATAACTTTTTTGTTTTATTAATTGTTATCGCAGTATTTTTTACTTTTTCAAATAATTCATCTTTATTTATTGTATCCAAAGTGTAACTTTGCATCTTTTCTAATAACTTATCTAAAGTTATATTTTCTTCTTTTTCATCTAACTGTAACTTTCGATTTAAAATCGTAGATTGTAATTGCCATTTAAAATCACTATAACTATTAAACCCCAATAAACGACAGTATTTAATAATTGAAGAAGTTGAAATATATGCATCTTTAGATAATTCCTGCATGCTCATATTATTAATTTCAAAAAGATGATCGATAATATAATTTGAAAGATTATATGTAATCCCTTTTTCCAGATTATTTTGAGCCAATAAAATAATCAGCGCTAAAACAGTATTCATTAATATCCCTTCTTCTTTATCCTTTTAATTATTTCAAAAACCAACAAATTGATTAACAACGGATTTTCTTCTTTTAACTTTATATTTTTAAAGCCAAAATACTCATCACAATTACTATTTCCTAAATAAAAACATTTAAATTTAGCATTTTTTAATCTTTCAAAATTCAATAAATAACTTCGATTCATTGACATTTCAAACATATTTTGCACTTTCATGGAAGAATCAATAACAATTAAAACATCATTTTCATTTAAACGATCGATTCGATTATAAATCATTTCCATATTCCACAAATTTAAAGATGAAACTTTAATCCCTAATTTAATCAAAACATATTTCAAACAATCAAAACAATTAACTTCTTCTTGTTTACCATAAAACATTACCTGACTAGCATTCATCAAACTATTACATAAATAATTTAATTGACCATTATCAACATCTAATTTAATGTCATCATTATTCAACTCGACAACATTATCGATAGCCAATTCACGGGTCAAAACATCTGTCAATGCTTTAAAATTATTAAAACCGCCCCGACTATAAAAACGATGAATTGAGGCTTTAGAGACGCCTGTATCCTGAATACACTTTTTTAATGTTAAATGTGACATTTTTTTTAAATTAGATAAAAAGTATTCAGCTAATATCCGATCAACGCTATCGACATCTAAATACTCCGCTAAATTCTGTAATCTTTCTATTGTATACATATGTTTCTCCTAAAAATTTAATAACGTATCCTAAACTATTTTTATTATAGCAAATAATTAATCTATTTTTCTTAAATTTTACAAAATATCCATTTTTAGTCTAATGATTTTAAATAAAAAAAGCTGTGCCAACATTGACACAGCTAAGTTATAGTTTAAGAATTTTTTTAGGATTACTTTCAAGTAATAATTCGGCCATTTTACTACCATATTTTAAATCTAAATAAAACTGAATCTCACTCATATCCGGAGTTCTAACATCAATGCCATGACTGTCCGAAGCAACTACGGTTACCAGCTTTTCTTTTAATAAATAATCAACACATGTTTTAATATTTAATCCAAAATGTCCTAAGATACTCGATTTATTGCATTGAATCAAGGCTCCCATTTTTAATAATGTTCGCACTCTATCCGGATCTTTTATTATACAAAAATAACGTTCTGGATGTGCTATTAGTGGGCGATATCCATTTTTTAATAATTGTTCTACGAGATAATGAATATAATCAAAATGAACAAAAAAATCAAACTCAACTAATGGAACATCTGTATGATTCAAAGTAATTAACTGATGGCTATTTAATTTTTGAATAATATCATCAGAAGCCATTATCTCCATTCCTTCAATTAACGTCAAAGATAAATTATTATCCTTTAAAGCTTGTTTTAAATGAGCAAAACGTTGTTTAAAGTGGTGATCATAATAATTTTCATAAACCCCTTTAAAATTACTATGCGGTGTAGCAACTATCACCTCTACTCCTGAATCTTCAGCAATTTCAGCCATTTCAATCGAATCATAGATATCCTGACTGCCATCATCTATTCCTGGCATTATATGACTATGTAAATCAATCATCTTATCTTTACCTCTAAATTTTTAGTTACTATAACACTATTATCACTTGATGTTAGCTGATATGAAACATTATACACACCTGGTTGCATTGTATTTAATGATGATGAAATCTTAACTTGATCTTTTACACTATTTCCATTTTCATCATTGGCTACTTCAATATAGTCTTCAGGATAAAAACTACTACCAACATCTATTTCTATTGATGAACGATATAATTCGAGTACTGGATCAGATATTGTACCACTGATATTAGCTTTAACTATTAATGAGGTACTATCTAGATAAATATTATTTAAAGTAAAAGTTAACTGATAAATACCATCACTTACTTTTTCACGCTGATAAGTAATTTGGTCTGTAATATCTTTACCAAAACCATCTAATCCTTTTAACTCGCCCCGTTTGTTTAAAACAGTAACTAAATTACTTAAATCTTTAGCATCAAAACTTAAATGATCATTAGCTATAATTGCTGGGCCTTGATAATTCTTTAAAACTAAGTCACGTTCTTTATAAACAATTTGACCATTACCACCAGAAACACTATAACGAATCTCTTGATCATTACCATCTAAAACAATTTTCGCATTAATATTACTGGTCAAATCAGTTCCATCTTCATCGATAGCATTAACCCCATCTAGTAAATCAAGTTCTCCAGTACCATCATAAACTAAATCACCTTCAAATATAATCTTGGCATTTTCACTTGAGTTTTGACCATCATCATCATTATTTTCTGTTGTCATTTTAAATGACAGTATCAAAATAATTACTAAAGCTAATAATGAAACAATTCCTATTAGATAAGTAATCTTCTTCATAACTATTTAACAGCGTTTTTTTCATTATTATAATAACTGTAATGTCTATAACCATATTTATTATAATAACGATATCCATAACGACCATAATCATTAAAAGTAAAACTATCGCCGTTAAAAACATAGCCTAGTAAAGGAAGTTCACTATCAGCTAAAGTTGCAATACAATCAACAATTCGATGTCTTTGAACAAAATCTTGTTTAATTACATAAACAAATGCATCACCATATTTTTCTAATAAAAATACATCTTCAAAAGCCTCACATGGTGGTGCATCAAAGATAATATAATCCATTTTTTGTTTCATATCCTTCATAAATTGTTCCATATTTGGATTTGTTAGTACTGCAGTTAAATCATCTATAGTGCTATTGCCACCTAAAAAATATAAATTTTGTTTTTCTAAATACACTATTGCATCTTCAACAACATCACTACCATATTTAATACTACTTAATCCAACACCATTAGTAGTTAAATTCATTTGTTTACTTAAATCCTGTTTTCTCAAATCAGCATCTATTAATAATACTTTTTTATTATTTTTAGCTAAAGCATAAGCAACATTAGTAGCAATGGTTGATTTTCCTTCTTTAGCTACTGTACTTGTAAAAATTAGTGTTTTACCATTAATATCAGCCAGTTCTTTAGCTAAACGAATGTGCAAGCTTTCAATATTTTCTAAAAATAATGGATTGGTTTGTAAATTTAATATTGAAGGCATGATAGTTTTACCTCGACTTCGCTTTTTTTGTTTTAAATAAGGAACTGTCGCTAAACATTTTATATTAGTTACTTCTTCTAATTCTTGAGTTTTATGTACTGTTTTTCTAAAAAACGCATAAATCGCTACAATCACTAAACCGACCGCTAATCCTATTAAAGCTCCTTTAGCCACAGTATTAAAATAATTAGGCTGATTATAAGGAACATTAGATACTGATGGATTTTCAATCATATTAAATTTAGTCATTCCAATTACAAATCTAGCTACTGATGGATAGACACGAATTGTCGATTCTAATATTTCTTTAGCATCATCTGGATCAGAACTGATAACCGTCATTGTAATCATATTAGAATTAGGAATAATTGAAGCAGAAATTGATCCATTGATAGCCTCTACTCCTAAATCGGCTTCAATAGCATCATTTAAAATCTGACTGCTTAAAATATAAGGAAAAGTTAATGATAACTGCTCAGCAGTAGAGCTATCATAGTAATAATTATAATCACTTTGATTATTTTGATCTGTTGTAGTATTGGTTGTAACTGTAAAAGTAGCGCTAGCTTGATACATTGGTGTATATGTTTGAATATTAGTTACAAACATAATCGCACCACCAGCAACCATCAAGGCTAATATTAGCCACCAGAATTTAATACAACCACGAATAAAATCACGAAGCAAAATCCATAAATCAATAGTGATTTCATCTTGTTCAATATTTTTTTCTTCCATTATCCTGCCTCCCTACTTATGCAAATTACTAGTTGTCCGTCTTTGATAATCGCCATAATGACTATAACTATCATTACTAAAAATACTGCGGTGAAATGCATTTAAAATAAAACCGATAAAATCTTGATCATTTTGTTTTAAAACATCACAAAGATCATTAATAGCTCCTATTTCACTCCAATCTTCACGAACAACCATTACTGAAGAATCACTATGATTAATAATTGCTTCAACATCCACACATGCTCCCATTGGTGGTGTATCAATGATTATATAATCAAAATTTGAACGACATTTTTTAATAAACTGAGTAAATTGGGCTGTTAAAAAGTAATTACTAGAATTTTTTTTAGAATCTTTTTGGCTAATAATAGCTAGATTATTTTGATATGTAATAATATCTTCATATTTACAATTACCGTCAAGATAATCAGATAAGCCGTTTTTAAGTTCTTTTAATTCAAAAACTTTATATAATGCTGGTTTTCTAAAATCACAATCGATAATTACTACTTTTTTACCTCGATCAACCATTGATAAAGCAATATTACCAGCAATCGAAGACTTTCCTTCATTTTCAGCAACACTAGTAACTAATAATACTTGCTGGTTTCTTCGACGCATATGTCTTTCAATCAATGCTCCTAATTTTCGATTAGCTTCACTATAAGGCATGCTTAATAAAGGTGAGTTAATCAAAACGGATTTTTTTGGTTTTTTCTTTAATTCTTGTAATGAATGATACTTGCGTTCATATGGAATAGTAGTTATTATCCGACCATCTAATTGATACTTAGCCTGTTTACTTCTTTTAACTGTTTGTCTAAATATCGATAATAACGCAATTATTCCAATCATTACTACTCCAGAAGCTAGAGTACCTAATTTTTGAATCCGTGAATAATTAAGGGGATTAGAAGCACTCATAGGTACAGAAGCATCTTGAACCATTTGTAATGAGGCATTAGAAAATAAGTAATCAGATACACTTGTATAATTATCTAATGCTGATTGCATAATTTGATAGGTCATTTTTGGAGTATTTGATGTTACCGTTAAAGTCATCAAGTTAGTTTCAGAAATAACTGAAGCACTAATTTGATAATCAAGATTATCTGCCTCTAAATCAGCTTTTATTTTTTCTTTTAAAGTATCACTTTGAAAAACCTCACTAAAAACCTCAGCCATATTCATTGCTGTCGTTAATGAGCTATAAGTACCACTTTGACTGCCACGAGCCGTTACAGCCATTGTTGCTGTTGTTGTATATTGAGGACTATAAGTCAATCGATAAACACCAGCTATTGCAAAATATGTGGCCAACATCACTAATATTATCATCCAGCAATTTCTTATCACATCGACGATAATACTTCTTAAATCAATATCATTTATTCGAAATTCCATCATTACCACCTCTACTCATTAACTATTACCGTCAAATATGTTGTCCCTTGACCAGCATTAGAAGAAATGTTGTATTCTACTTCATAAACTCCCGGAACACTAGTATTGACATTTGATCGATATTGAACATTTCGTTTTGCTAGTTCATTACCATTACTATCTTGAACTTGATAAATATAACTTGCTGGATCAAAACTAGCTCCTTGATTTAAATAAACAATATTTTCACTAAGTTCAATATCAATTGACTGATTATTTTCTTCAATGACATGAACCGGTAATGTTACATCGACATAATCACCAAAACTATTAGTAATAGAAACACTAATACTATAATCACCAACTAACTGATAGTTAATATTACTTTCTTGTAAAGTAACTAAATTTGATACATCTCCATCTAATAAATCGTTAGCACCAATATATGATAAAGCATCGCCGCCATTACCAGCTGTAAATACTAAAGGCTGTGATAATGATATTTGGGGTGAACGATAATCACTAAAAACAACTTTACGATTAAAGGTTGTTGAATTATGATTAGAATCAAAGACCACATATGTAACTTCACTAGTCCCGGCAGTTACAAATCTTGAGATTCCCCCAACTAAAATATCATCACTAATATCACCATCTTTTTGATCATAAGCTTTTAATCCAGTTAACAAATCTTCATCATTATAATTACAAGTTATTTCTAAAACTTCACGATCGCTTGTTATTTGTGGATAAGTAGAATCGCTTGATGTTTTTTCGACAATTGAGGAATAGCCATAAATCCCTATTCCCATAATAAAAAAGATAATTACTATGATTCGTATAAATTTCATCATATCCTCCATTTATGACTTAATTTTTGAAAATAAAAAATAGTCGCTATCTTCAATATCTTTTATTAACTTTAATATTTTGATATAATTAAAGCTAACAAAGAAATAGAAAGAAGGTATGGTCGACTATGAAAAACACTAATCAGGTTTTTCTTAACTTATTGTGCGCCTATTTTCAAAATCAAACTGTTGTAGATATTCCTACTGATTTAGGTGCACTCTATGATTTAGCTTTTAAGCATAATTTAGTACCAATTATTTATGAGGTACTAAGAAAAAACGATGATTTCAATCCATCATCAAATAAATTCATGGAAACTGCAATTAATCAAATTGTCATGCAACAGCAAAGAACAGAGCAGTTTTTAAATATTTATCAAAAACTATTAGCTGCCAATTTAAAACCTTTAGTTATTAAAGGCTTAGTCTGTCGGCAGTTATATCCTCAAAGTGATTATCGCTGTTCTTCTGATGAAGATATTTGGATTAAACCTGAAGATTTTAATAACTGTTTTCAGGTATTAACAAATAATAACTTCCGTTGTACAAACAAGCAGCTAATAACTGATGATTTTTTAAATACTGTTCAAACAATTAATTTTACTAATAACATTTTAACAATTGAAGTTCATATAAATCCTTTTGGAACTTTAGATGCGTTACATAAACAAATGAATAGTTATTCTAAAGATGCTTTTGATACTTCAATATCAATAAAAGTTGAAAACCAGCTAATCTATACTTTAAAGCCAACTAAACACTATTTATTTTTAATTATTCATTTATATAAACATTTTATTAGTGCTGGAGTTGGAATTAGACAAGTATTAGATATTTTAATTTTCTACCAGCATTATCAAAAGGATATTGATAATAACCAAATCAAAACAATCTTAAAATCACTACATATTAATAATTTATATGATGCCATTATGCAAATTGGTAAAAAATATTTAGGTTTTAATCTAATACCTAATGATCAAGTCATCAATAATATCGATGAACTAACTGATAATTTAATTGAAAACGGCTGTTTTGGAACTAATGATGTAAACCAAGTATATAGTTCTCTTTATACTACAGTATCATCAAGAAATCAGGATACATCATTAATTAAAAATATTTTTATAATGTTATTTCCACCAGCTAAACAATTATCAATTCGTTATCCTAAACTAAAAGAAAAACCATTTTTATATCCTTGGTTTGCACTAAAACGAATTTGTAATTTTTCTAAAAAAATTATTACTGGTAAATTAAACCCGTTTAAAGCTTTTTCGTTAGGTAAAAAACGAACTAAAATTTTAAAAGATATGGATGTATTTAAATAAAAATATGCTGTTAGTTACAGCATATTTTTATTCATCACCCTCTAAAAACTTTTGTACTTCATCATGATTAGCTTCTTTGATTTTTCCATCCTGGACTTTATAAACCCGGTGACACATTGAAAAGACACTAGGTCGATGAGCTGCTACAATTAAAGTTCTAAGTGGATCTCTTTTTAAAATGTTTTTTAATACTTTCTTTTCTGTAGCCATATCTAAAGCACTTGTTGCCTCATCTAATAATAAAACTGGAGCATCAGCTAACAATGCTCTTGCAATCGAAAGTCTTTGTTTTTGCCCTTCAGAAAATCTCCGTCCCAATTCTCTTACTGAAGTATGAATTCCTTCTTCTAATTGTTCCACAAATTCCCAAGCACAGGCTGTTTTTAAAACTTCAATAATTTCTTCTTCAGTTGCATCAGGTTTTACCATTGCAATATTTTGAGCAATCGTACCACTAAATAAAGTATTTCCTTGAGGAATATAACCAAATAAACAACGTGTCGCAGATGAAATATCAATCATTTCATGACCAGGATTACCGATTTTAAGTTTACCTTTACGGATATGAAATAAACCTAATAATAAATTTAAAGTTGTAGTTTTCCCTTGTCCCGAAGGACCAAGCAAACCAATAATTTCGCCAGGTTTAGCATAAAAACAAGCATTTTCATAAACAGGCTGGCCTTCTTGATACCAAAAACTGACATTATCCATTAATATTTCAACACCACTTCTACCAGCAACACTTAAAATATCTTTAGCTTTTTTATCATCCTGAATTCTTTCACGAGGTAAAGTTATAATTTCAATAATTCGTTGAGCATTAATACAGGCTCTAATCAGTGTTGGTGCCAAATTAACGATTGAACTAAATGATCCTCGAAGCGAACCAGCCATCCCAACAAACATTGTCATTGTTCCATAACTGATTTCTCCTTGCCATAAACGAAATAAGGCATAACCATAGCAAGCATATCCGATAACCTGGCCAACTAATGAAGTAATAATAGTTGTTAAAGATTGAAACTTATTTTGATCTAACGATATTTTCATTGATTCTTGAGTTACTTCATGAAAATTATCAATGAATCTAGGCACTAATCCAAATGCTTTTATCATTTGAAGATTTTGAAAAGTTTCCTGATCAAAAGCCATCTTATTACTTGAAAAATCTTGATTTCTTTTTGTATACTCACGCATTTTAGCCATTGTATATCTAGAAGTAATCAAAGAAATCGGTGCTCCCATTAAAGCAATGACTGCCATCATATAGTCATTTTGAATCATAATCCAAAAAGCACTAAAAAAGCTAATAAAAACGGAGATAACCGTTGGGATAAACGTTAAGATACTGTTTGCCACCATCCCGGCATCTCCGTTAATACGATACAATAAATCACCAGTTCGATATTCTGATAATGCTTCCCAATCTGTTTGCATTATCTGTTTAAAAATATCTTCTCTGATTTCATTTTGAATCTTTAATTGAATTTTCAAAGAAATTCGAGTTCTAATTACATTGATAAAAATTTGTCCAACGCCAACTCCTACATAAGTAAAAACAACTGAAAAAATAATTTGAGTGTTACCCGCAGTTACTGCATCGACCAAATCTCGAGAAACAACTGTCGAACCTAAACTAAGCAAAGAACCAGAAGTCATTAAAAAAGTATATATTGCAATTAGCCACCAATATCTCTTTACATAAATTGCCATCCAAGCTAACTGCTCAAATAACTCTTTTAAACGTCCTTCTTTAATTCTTTTAATAATATGCTTAATTTTTTTCATCAAACACCACCTGTTTAACCATTAATACTGAATCTTCATCGGCTTTATTAACTAATTCATAAACAGGGACATGCGTTAATAAATGATCCAAGGTTTCTAAGCATAAATCCATTCCATCTTCAATCCACATTGGATAAATGATGTTATTACTTACCTCACTTACTTTTTCAAAACCTTCCAGTTTTCTTATCCTATTTTCCTGTCCCTGTTTCAATACAACCAATGCCTTAACCGGTACACTAGTATTTTCACAATAAGGCGATGAACCATGCCAAGGAGTTCCCCAGCCAATAAATTCATCACCCTTATCTTCCATAAACACCATATCACCGTTAATAATTAAAGCATCTAAATATTGATGCCATAACTCTGCCTGAGTCGTTTTACCAATACCTGATGGCCCTAAAAACATAATGCCGCTATTTTTATATTCGATCAATGAACTATGAACTTGTATCATATGATTTCTTACTGCATGTGTATGAAATATTTGGATTAAAAATGTATCAATATCACTTACCCTGACTGGCGCCATTATCCACACATTACTCCAATCATTGTTTACAAGCATCACTTCCGAATGATAACGAAATAATCTTACTTCATCACCATTAAGCGACAAACTTTCTAAATTGTATTTTTCAAAAGTTTGCGGTAATATCTTAATTAGAACATTATTATTTTTATTATTAGATAGAAATTTATTCCAATGAGAATATCTAATTTTTTTATCTATTCTATAATAAATATTGCTTATTTTATAACTATCCATTAGTTATCCTTTATAATTAAAGTTCCAATAGACATCCTGCTTTTAAAAATTCATTGTAATGCTTACCAACAAATTGCATTTTTTCTCCTGTAGGCCAAGGCCCCAATATTTCATTTAAATTATCGGCATGTCCTCCTAAAATATGCTCTATTAATCCGCTTTCATTAGTTGAATGCGATCCCCCACATGTAAGCTTACCCTCTTGTACATAATTTTCCCATCCAGTTCTAACATAGTTATTAGACTCGTTCCAATACCAACCTTGTCCAGTATATCCATTTTCATTCCAATATAACCAATATCCACTTTCTTGACTACCACTTGAAGTATCCATAGTCATAATTCCATTTGCAGTGTTTGCATCTACTGGTACATAAATCATTCCATTTGCCATATCTATTTCTCCTCTTTCACTCTTTTATAATAATCTTTTATTTTTTCGCAATATTCTTTATTTATCTTGTGAACACTTCCTGAGTTTGTTGCAAGTGTTGCTGCACATTTAAAACAAACTTTAGAAAAATCACATTCTTTACATTCTTGTGGCCAATCTAGTTGATCTTCAAATTCTACTAGTCGTTGCCACGCTTCTTTAAAACTTAATTCTTTAATTGAAATATCTGGTTCATTCAAAAAACTACAAAATCTAATTTTACCATCCCAAGTAATCCAATATCCTAATCGATAATCTTTACAATAAGTACATGGTTTTCGTTCAATATTAATAGGGTTATTAATGAAATGTTTTATTTCTTCAATTTTACTTTTTTCAATATTTTCTTTTACTCTAATTTCATCTAATTCTACGTTTTCTTTTCTAACAGAATTACGAATACCTCCAGTAGAAGCGTATGGTATTTGATTGATAAATGCATAAAAAGCCATCTTTTTATGTTCTTCAATATTTTGTTTAGTGATAGTACTGACCAATTGAACTGGTATTTTCATTTGTCTTAATAATTGTATACCTTGATGAACTTTAGTAAAACCGTCTTTAATACCACATACCTTTTTATATGTTTCATCACTTACACCATATAAAGTAATCTTTATTCCTCGTGGTGGATAATCTTCAAATATTTTGATATATTTGTCCTTTATTAAATACCCATTTGTTTGTAAAGTAATAAAGAAACCCATTTTAGCTAATGTAGTATAAATTTCTTCAAAATCAGGATGCAACAATGGTTCACCGCCGGTAATACATAACCATGTTGTCCCTTCATCTTTTGCTTGTTTTGCAATTTCAATCCATTGTTTGCCGTTTAATTCTTGGCCATATTTTGAAATATCCTTTTCTTTTAAATGAACATAACAAAAAGAACAATTGAAATTACATCGCGGTGTTAATTCAAATGTTCCTGATATTGGTATTGCATCAGTATATGCTTTTTCCCATATTTGTTTATAGAAAGGATCAAGCCACTCCATTCTTCGACATGCTGGTTCAAACTCATATGCCATTATTTAGGTAACTTCCCTTCAGGAATCTCAACATAAATCTTACCTCTAGCTTTTCCATCATCTAAAATGTAGTTATCTGCAAGTAATTTAATGTAGGATTCAACATCTTTTCTAGCCACTTCTTCACTTACTCCATCATAATATTCCATAATCATTTTTACTAAATCATCAACTTCAAATTCATTATCTTTCATGAAATCCCAAAGATAAGCTGCTGAAGATGAAATATAAACTATCGAAGTTACCTCTTGAACTCTTTTACCTACTGGTACAATAACATATTGATCTGCAACTTTTCGTAAGACTAAATCATCTTTTAATTTCATTACGATCACCCCTTTATAATGTTATTTATCAATGTATTTAAATAATTGTTTCTTGCATCCCCTCCCCCAAAATAAAAAAAGAACTACTAGGTAGCTCTTGTAATAAACTTACAAAAACTGTTAAAAGACAAAATAAAAACAGGGTATTTTCATACCATGTCCAATTTTGAGTATAGCGTACCAGTTCGTATAATATACGAACTGGTACTATGATAACAGAAATTTAAAATCAACGTGACGTAGCAACGATTAATTTTAAAAGTCATTTGTAAGCTTAGTTTTATTTTAAAGTAATCAATTTACTTTGTCAAATTCAATAAATTTTAATAATATTACAAAAACATACTGAGTATTTCTAAAATTGCTGTAGTAGACAAATTACTTAAAACATTGATTCCATAATTAGTAATATGTTCTTTAATCTTTTCTTTAAAAGATAAAACTGATTGTTGTTTTATTGCTTCAACTAATTCAGGTGCTTTTTCTATTTCTTTTATTTTTAAATAATCATGTTTTATGTTTTTCCAATTTATTTTATTTGAATTGTTTGAATTAATAAAGGTATTGTTATTGCCATGTTGAAAATTACTATTATTCATATTAAAATTAAATGTCATGCTAACTACTCCTTAGACAATTTATTACTTAGACTGAAATACGTTTCCGTCTCCATATTGAATATTACTGTTTTTCATATCAATAGTTATATGTGGATTAGTACTATTAAAACAATTTTCCATAACATTTACGATATCACTTAAAAAACTTCTTTCAGAAGCATTAAAATAATAATTTTCTCCAGAATTTACACTTATTTTTAAATAATAACCTAATGCGTTATTATCAGAAATAATTTTTAATATAACAAAAATAGCAATACCAGCTACTATTATTCCTAAAACAGGAATATAAATTAGCAAAATTAATCCTGCTATTGCTCCAATATATAATTCACTTGGAATTTTTCTTTTTCCATCGGTGAAATAGAAACACTTGATACATTTGATAATTGAATTACATGATTACTAAACTTTAAAATATTCTCTTTAATTTCTATATTACTATCTTTATAAACATTATTTTCTTTATCCATTTTATTTTCCCTTCCCACTTACTTTTCTATAATAAAAATGAGCTTTTATACTCATTTTTATCAATTATTAATTTTTATTCTAGAAACAAAACTATATTCATTACCTACTATTGTAACATCTAATTGTTGTACACATAAACCAAGCCATGAATAATATTCAGCCATACCAATTATAATATTTCCTCCATCTGACATTGACATATACCCTTTGGAAACATATCCTGAATATTGCCGATGTCTAAAATCATTAGATTCTAGGTATATTTTAATATCTCTCCATGCATTCCTATAATGAATTGAAGGATAATATTTTTTTAGAAGATTTTCACTTAAATCAAAATTAATAGCTTTTCTTGTTTTTAAAAAACTTTTCATTTCTAACTTTAATCTTATAATATGATTCTAAAGCATCTTCTCGATATTCGATTGTATCTCCTTCATAGCGACAATACCACTGATCGATTATTTTTAAAAACCAGCTTGTCTTAGGCAAATTCCATTGAGCACCCATAATAGTGTCAAAATCTTTATCATTTCCTTTATAAATACCAGTAGATATTTTTTTGACACCATTTTCAATAAAATATTTATCAATTTTATCATAGCATTTATCGATATCAATATTGTAATGTTTAGCTTTTTCTATACTTAAATAAATTTCCATCATCATAAATTAATCACACCCTTCGAATATATAATACTAGAATTAATTACATGATACAATCTAAATTATCCTTCTATATTATATACATTTAAAAATGTGAATTTTCTTTTTAAAAATTGTTTTTTTACTTTCTCCAAACCATTTTATTGACTACTCCAGTATATGATTGAATTAGTTTCACTACTTTTGTACTTACATTTTCTTCTACATAATCTGGTACCGGTATTCCTAAATCATTGTCCTTATTCATTTCTACTGCTGTTTCTACTGCTTGTAATAATGATTTTTCATCTATTCCTGCTAAAATAAAACATCCTTTATCCAATGCTTCCGGTCTTTCTGTACTTGTTCTTATACATACTGCTGGAAATGATCTATTGATACTTGTAAAATACGAACTCTCTTCTGGTAATGTTCCACTATCACTTACTACTGCAAATGCATTCATCTGTAAATTATTATAGTCATGAAATCCTAGTGGTTCATGCTGTATTACTCTAGAATCTAGTTTAAACCCTGATTCTTCAAGCCTTTTCTTGCTTCTTGGATGACATGAATATAATATTGGCATATCATATTTCTCTGCCAGTTTATTTATCGCATTAAATAGTGATAAAAAGTTCTTCTCCGTATCAATATTTTCTTCTCGATGAGCACTTAATAAAATATATCCTTTTTCTTTTAGATTTAGTTTTTCTAATATATCTGATTCTTTAATTTGTTCTAAATTATTATGTAATACTTCTGCCATTGGTGAACCAGTTACATATACTCTTTCTTTAGGCAGACCACATTCATGAAGATATTTTCTGGCATGTTCACTATATGCCAGATTGACATCGCTAATAATATCAACAATTCTTCGATTTGTTTCTTCAGGTAGGCATTCATCTTTACATCTGTTACCTGCTTCCATATGGAAGATAGGAACATGTAATCTTTTAGCACTAATTGCACTTAAACAACTATTAGTATCACCTAAAATCAATAAAGCGTCCGGTTTGATTTGATTCATCAGTTTATAAGAACAGTTAATAATATTACCTACTGTTTCGCCCAAATCATCACCAACTGCATTCATATAGACATCAGGATCTTTTAATTTTAAATCATGAAAAAAAATACCATTTAAATTATAGTCATAATTTTGACCGGTATGCGCTAATATACAGTCAAAATACTTTCTACATTTACTAATTACAGCAGCTAATCTAATAATTTCTGGTCTAGTACCAACAATAATTAATAGTTTTAACTTTCCATTTTCTTGCCATTTAATATTTGAATAATCTGTATTTATATCCATTTTCATTTCTCCATTTTACCAAAATAAAAAATGAGCTAACTGTAACCCATTTTATTAATTATTTTATCTATTTCAAAAATTCATCAAGCTTTCTTACCATACAAAATCAGCATATCTAGCTTCTACTTCGTAATACGATTTTAATGCATCTTCACGATATTCGATTGTATCACCTTCATACCGAAAATACCAGTTATCTACTATCTTTAAAAACCATGCTGTCGTTGGTAAATCCCACTGTGCTTTCATGAATGTATCAAAATCTTTTTTATTCCCTTTATATATTCCTTTTCCTATCTTCTTTACACCATGCTTTTTAAAAAAATCATCTACTTTTTTATAACATTCTTCAATATCAATATTATTTTCCTTTGCTTTTTGTACACTCAATTCCATTTCCATCATCATAGTTTGATTACACCTTTCAAAATATATATCATTAAAATTAATTAATAATACAATCTAAATTATTCATCTATTATTAGATATATTCTTATATAATTTGTTCTAAATTATTGGTTTCACCAATATTAAAATCTATCGGCTCACATTTGTTTAAATATCAAAATTTGCATTGTATATATGTGAAATTAAACTATAATTATTTCCGACTATCGTTACATCAAATTCAATTACACACAATTTCAACCATTTTAATTTAATAGCCATTTCTGTAATTATATTCAATACATCTGCCATTGGTATGCATTTTCTAGATACATATCCAGAATACTGACGATGAATAAAATCACTTTTTTCTAAAAATTTTTTTATTTCTCTCCAACTATTTCGATAATTTTTTGAAGGATAATATTTTTTTAGAAGATTTTCACTTAAATCAAAATTAATAGCCTTTCTACTAATTGAAGTCTGCATATCTTGCCTTAATCCGATAATATGATTCTAATGCATCTTCTCTAAATTCAATTGTATCACCTTCGTAACGACAGTACCATTGATCAACTATTTTTAAAAACCAGTCTATCCTAGGAAGTGCTGATTGTGCACAAGCAAAAACAGAAAAATCTTTATTATTCCCTTGATAGACTCCTTTAGAAATCTTTTTAACACCATGGCTTAAAAAATACTTATCAATTTTACTATAACATTCATCAATATTATAATTATTCATTGTTGCTTTATCTTTACTTAAATAAATTTCCATCATCATAATTTAATCACACCTTCCAAAATATATCTTACTAGAATTAATTACATGATACAATCTAAATTATCCTTCTATTACTATATACATTTTAAAAGAATGAAATTACTTTAAATTATTCATTATTTAAGTAAATATAATTTTCAAACAGCTATTACTTATAGCAAAATTAAGAGCTTTTCTGGTTCCTAATATAACTGTTATGTTGTTTTTTAATACGATAATATGATTCCAATGCATCTTGACGGTATTCTGGACTATCTGGTTCATCACCAAAATAACTAATATACCATTCATCTATAATTTTTAAAAACCAGTTAGTATTAGGCAATTGTCCTTGAGCTATTGCAAATGATGTAAAATCTTTTTTTACACCTTTATAGATACCTTTAGCAACCTTGATAACTCCTCTAGATAAAAAATAATTATCAATTTTTTCATAACATGAATTTATATCAATGTTATTATCTTTTGCTTTACTTTCATTTAAATATATTTCCATAATCATTTTATCACGCTCCTATAATAGTAAGTATTTTATCAGCTATCATATTATCAATAGTATAATACCCCTCACTATTATATACGAGATAAAATCATAAATTTCTTTAAAAAATTAAACTTTTTCATAATAAGTATCAGGATGAGTAGGATCAAACTGTTCATTTGCCCACATTATTGTTACCATATCCGTTTTACCAATATTGATAATATTGTGAGTATACCCTGTAGGAATATCAACTACTTCTAATTTATCACCACTTACATGATATTCTATAATTTCATCACTATATATATTTCTAAATTGTATTAATCCTTCACCACTTACAACCAAAAATTTTTCATTTTTACTATGGTGCCAGTGCTGTCCTTTAATTATTCCTGGTTTAGAAATATTAACACTTACTTGTCCATATTCTAATGTCTTTATAAACTCTGTAAATGAGCCTCTTTCATCTATATTCATTTTCAAAGGATATGAAAATTGTTTTTTTGGTAAATAACTTAAATATGTACTATATAGTTTTTTTTCTAAACTATCTTCTTTTAAATTTGGAACAATCAAATTTCCTCTTGATTTTTTAAATGAATAAATCATTTTTGATAGCTCTTCCAAAGTAATTTCATGAGTAGGATGAACTTCATTATATTCTCCAATACTAATAGTTGGATGACCTTCCAACGCATTTAAAAACTCATCTATTACATCATCAATATAGCATAATTCTATTTTTGCATTAGGATTATTAATTTGAATATCTTTATCATGTGCAATATTGTAACACCATGTTGCAACTACACTATTATAATTAGGCTTGCACCATTTTCCAAACAGATTTGCTAGTCTATAGATATAGATCTTTGAATCATTATTCATTGCATGTTTGATTAAAATCTGTTCCCCTTCTTTTTTACTTTTTCCATAATCATTGCTTTTCTTTGCCTGAATAGATGAACTGATTAAAATTGGACACTTATTATTATAAGCTTCTAATGAAGCACATAATAATTCTGTAAAATTAGTATTTCCTTCATAAAATTCTTCAATATTTTTAGGACGATTGACACCTGCAAGATGAAAAACAAAATCACAATCTTTTGCATATTCTTTCAAATCATCAATTGTATTTTCAATATCATAAGTATATATATCCTGAATATTAATATTTCTAGTCTGGTCTTTACCATCTTTGATATTTTTTAATGTACTAACAAGATTTTTACCTACAAATCCATTAGCACCAGTTACTAATATTTTCATTTACACACTCCTTTATATAAATTAACGAACCTTATAGCTTTTTTTAATATTTTTTCTTTAAATAAATTTTTTGAATATTTATATTCTTCTGTTCTAACAAAAAACAATATAATTAGGACAAAACTCAAAATACAGCAAATACCTTTTAAAAATATATTTAATAATGCATTAAAGCTTATAATATTATTAAAAATAATTAATATCAGAAAATAAATAAAATATACCACATAATATTTAAATATATCAAAAAAGTATTTTTTTATATCTTTTTTAAATAAATATTTATATAAAACATATCCTTCTATAATAGAAGCAATAAATATATTCGTAATTATCGTGCCTATAAATGTACCACTAATTCCCAAGTATATTGTAAGGGGGATTGACAATACTATATTACCAATACCTTCTGCAATAGGCTTATATCTATCATTCCAGAATAAACCCGACGCATCTTTAAAAGTTAAAATAGTTTTTCTCATTCCAGCTGAAAAAAAATTTAAACAAATAAAAAATACTATGTATAAAGAAAACGTATACTGTTCTCCTAACCATATAGTAATAAAATCATTGAAAATAATAAACATTCCACCAGATGTAATTAAGTACAATAAAAAATTTAAAAATAATATATTTTTAAAAACACTATAAATTTTATTTTCATCTTTTTCAGAAATCAAGTTACCTACACTAGCTGTAATCGAAGAAAATATCTGTGTTAAAAATGAATTTATAGATGAAATGATAATTAAATAATTTGAATATATACCAGTAGCACTCAATGAAACAAATTTTGTAATTATTAGATTATCTGTGCCAGTAACAATAACAGATCCTATTTTATGAAAAGACATTGCTAACACATTTTTTTTAATGTTATTAATAATACTTTTAGGAGGAAAAGTTGTTTTCTCCTCTAAAAATGGATACATTTTATCTGCAATTCTAGAAATAAAAATATTTTCTAAAAAAGTGAAAATGATTTGGACTATCAAATATACTACATAACTTCTTGTTAAATAAAGTGTTATTATTTGAAAAATACATATAAATAAATTTTTTAAAAATGTTGTTATACTGCTTATATATTGCTTTTGATAACAAATAATCAGGCTTCTTTTATATGTATAAAAATATGAAATACTAATATTTATAACATATAATACATAGTACAGATGATAATTACCGATATTCTGAGGCGGAGTCTCAATAAAAAAATCTAAAAAAGGAGTGATTATTATACCAACAATTAAAATAATAATCCCCAATACAATGTATACTTTTTTATATAAGTACATAATTTGCTTTATAAGTTTTTGATTTTCACATGAACAAGGTTCATATAGAGCAAAGGCCATCGCTGAACCTATTCCCAATTCCGTTAAATTAAGCAATGACAAGACGTTTGAAAAAAGCCCATTTATTCCCAAATAATTAATACTTAGAAATTTAAGAAAGAATGTTCTATTGATAAATTGTAATAAAATTGAAAAAATATATATAACTGTTGATATTTTCACATTTTTTATGCTATTTTCCGTTCTACTTTCTTTCAAAAACATCACCTCATTTTATTAAATCAAATAAAATAAAAAAAATCTGATATCCATAAAAATTGTTAGTCCAAAGCAATAGTATAAAAATACCATTCTAATAATAAACATTGATAAACTTAACGAGTCATTGTACTTAAAATAGATACTAAGATCCCTCTTTAATTTACTTAACCATATTCCAACAACGATTACTGTACCAACGATTCCAATATTAAGTAATAAATCGACATATTCATTATGGGCTAAGTTTTCATTTAACTGATTATTTTTTTCTATGGCAACAGCATTAATGACATTTCCGCCAAATAATTGTTTACTCATATTTTGAGAAAAAAAATACTCTAAATGATTTCTAGCCAAATCTGTTCTATTTGTAGTAGCTGTTTTAATATCATTTGTTTCCAAAGCAATAAATTTTTGATTTATTCTTTGTGAAAATGTATTTAAAATAGTAGCATTGGGATTATTCAAGCCATAATTAAAAATAAAAACAGCCAAACTTATTGAGGTCAAAAAAAGTACAATAGTTTTTAAACTAATCTTATATCTCAATAAAATATAAACAAAGAAAATTAATATTATTCCTAAAATTGCAGTTGTACTCATAGTCGAAACAATCATTATTAATAAAGTAATCGCTAATATAATTTTATTTCTTTTTGTAAATATTTCTAATGTTACTACCGCAAAAAATCCAATTGAAAAGAAAAAGCCCATATAATTCGGATCATTAAACGTTCCCATCCACCTAGTTAGGGTCAAAAATTGTTCACTCGCATCAATTAATTCATTATATCTCATAACATTTCCTGTAAAAATTCCAGTTATAAAAGAAGCAATGCAAGCAAATACATAGTACTTAAAAAATATAACAACATTCTTTTTATTATTTAAAAATTTTGACACATAACAAAAAACAGCAATAAAATTAATTATAAGAATTATTGCATTTTTTAAATCATATGAACTATATGCTAAAGTAATATAAAGCATAATTATGATTAAGATTGTAATATTTTTTTTTGATGAACTTATTTTGCTAGATGTCATTATTTTTAATAGGCATAATACTAAATATGTCGAAAATAATGATAAATTTATTATAGGTATAACAAAAATTGAATGATAAAATAATACAATAGGAAAAATCAAATAAAATTCTTCACTAAAAAAAAGAATAATCATTATCACAAAAATAATTCCCGCTACTATGTTCATTGAAATTAATCCTGTAAATGCTGATATAAAATATATCATACTTAATAATATTCTTTTATAATTTATTTTTAATAATGATAATTTTTTCAAATTTAATTGTGCTATTTTCATCATCTCCTTAACTTTTTATTTTTTCTATATACTTATAAAAATCATTTAACTCCATATTCTTAGAAAAATCATATTTATTTAAGTTTATTTTTATTTCTTTTATTAGATTATTTTTTTCATAAATAGCTTGTATTTTTTCTGCAACTGCCATATCTGTATTTTGAACAACAAACCCTGTTTTACCATTTTTAATTTGATCAAAAGCTGAAGGATATTCAGTTACTATAGGAATAACACCTAACATTTGACTTTCAACAACAGTTACAGGTGTTCCTTCATAGTAAGATGTTAAACAAAATAAATCGCTATATTTTATAAATGGATAAGGATT